>JADGHI010000003.1 GCA_019689515.1 Acetobacteraceae bacterium
GCCTCCACCCGACGGGACACAGTCCGCGCGGCCTTCCGAGGCGGGGATGGTTGAGGAGGGGGCGGCGATTGGCGTGCGTTCACGCGCGTCCCGTGAAGGCCGTCCTGGGGCGTGAACTTGGCAACACGCTCGGCCGGGCTGGAAGGAAAATTGGGGTCGGGAACAACGGCGGTCCCCGCCTGGCAACCGATCGGTTCTGCATCCGGACCCGCTGCTGATCGTGCTGCGTATTGTGAGTCGTCGCTCTTACGGAATTCGGATCCGGGGCATCGCCTGAATCCGTCGCGTTGACAGCGGTGCAAAAGCGCTTGCTCGCGGGGCTTGCCTGCGTCCCGGCCAGGGTCACGCCAACTCGCTCGAGCATCGTCGTAACGCAGCGCCGATGCGCTGCGACCGGTCGCCGCGAGCGCGCGGAGCCTGATCACGCCCTGGTGCCAGGCCGGCACGTCCGGCGAACGGACACGGCCGCAGTCCGTTCCTGTGTTCAGCGCGCCGGAGCCACGCGCTGGCAGTGCCCTCACAAGCAGGAACTCGATGCATGAAGCCATCATCGACCACCGCGCGCGGTGTTGCCGCAGTAGCGCTCCTCACGGGCGCCTTCGTCACCATTGCGACGCCTGCTCCAGCGCAAACCACCGAGCAACGGTCCGCAGAGCCACCAGCCGCCGCCACGCCACCGCCGTCGGTTGTGCCGGAGGCCGTCCCGGGCGGCACCGCAGGGGCGGCGGCCGAGCGAGCGCCGGCGCCTAGCGCCGCAACGAACGACGCGCTTCGCTCCGAGCGCCGCGACGGCGATGCACACGACAACCGCCGTGAGTCCATCGTGGACGCGTCGCAGCTGGAGCCGGGCGCCAACAGCTTCACCGAGGGCCAGGCGCGGGGCCGCATGGAGGCCGCGGGCTTCACGGCGGTCCAGGACCTGCGCAAGGACGATCAGGGCTTCTGGCGCGCCCGGGCGACGCACAACGGGAGCCCGGCCGACGTGGCGATGGACTTCCGCGGCCGCATCGCCGCCGGGCCAGGCGTGGCGGCACTCGGCACTGGCGCCGGAACGGCCGTCGGCGGAACCACCGCGGCGGGCGGCGGCGGCATGGCGCCGGGTGCCAGCACCATGCCAAGCACCGCCCCGAGCGCAGCGTCGCGGGCACCGGACGGCACGCCGGGCAATCCGCCTTCGACCGTTACCGGCCGAGCCGTTGACCGGATGCAGGGCGAGACGCCGCGTTCTGATGGCACGCCCGGCAACCCACCCGGCACCGCTGCTGGCCGGGCGTTGGACCGCGCAACCGGGAGCGACACCACCGGCACGAACCCGCCCGCTGCGCAGTCCGGCACCAGCGGGCCGGCCCGCTGACCAACCGACCGACCGCAGGGACGGCAGGAACTCCCGGCGGCGGCCAAGCCCTGGCTGCCGCCGCCACACCTCACGACCAACCGACATGAAGAATGAGGATCCAGCCATGGCCACGACCACGCGCACTGTCGCGCGCCTGTTCGACAGCTACGATGCCGCTTCCGCGGCGGTCCGCGACCTGGAAGCGGCGGGCTTCCACCACGACGACATCAGCCTGATCGCGGCGCAATCGACGGCCGGCACCACGACCACGGCGCGGCGGCTCGACACCGGCCGCGACGTGGTGAGCGATGAAGCAGGGAGCGGTGCCGGCACCGGCGCCACCATCGGCGCCATGCTGGGCGGCGGGGCGGGCTTGCTCGCCGGCATCGGCGCGCTGGCGATCCCCGGGTTGGGCCCTGTCGTCGCCGCGGGCTGGCTGGCCGCCACACTGGCTGGGGCCGGCGCCGGTGCGGCCGCAGGTGCGGTTACGGGCGGCCTGCTCGGGGCTTTGTCGGACGCAGGCGTCGATGAGGCCGACGCACATGTCTATGCCGAGGGCGTGCGCCGCGGCGGCAGCCTGCTGACAGTGCGCACGGCGGATGCGGCACTCGCCGCGGAGGCCGAGGCGATCATGGCCCGGCACAACGCCGCGGATGCGCGGCGGCTCGATGCCGACTGGCGGCAGGCAGGGGGATGGAGCGGTCGCTACTCGGGGGATGGCGGAGTCCTTCCGTCGAGCCCGGACGGCACGCCGGGCAATCCGCCGGGGACGGCGGCCAGCCGCGCCGCGGACCGCGCCCTCGGCACCAACATGAGCGGTGCCTATCCGGCGCAGTCGGACGCCACGCTCGGCAATTCGCACGGAACGGGGGCGACGCGCGCGGCGTCAGGCCGGGCCGAGCGAGGCGCGCAGCTCACGCCTCGTGCGGACGATGACGGCCACGTCCTGCCGAAATCGCCGGACGGCACGCCCGGCAACCCGCCAGGCACGGAGGTGAGCCGCGGCATAGACCAGGTGGCGGGCACCAACATCTCCGGCGCCCACCCGGAGAACGAGCGGAAGCCGTAGGGCCGCGAGGAAGGGCGTCGGCGGCGGCGCAGCTCAACATCCGCCGCCGCCGCCCAAGCGACCGCGCCGGTACCGCCGCCGCGGGCGGTCGGTGGAGCAGTGCGTGGCTTTCGGTGGGCGAGGGGGCAGGCGTTCGCAGGAAGGCGGTCCTGCCGACATGCGCGCGGGCGGAGGGCGGTGCCCGACGGGACAGGATGCCTCGGCGTGCCCGTCGGCGTCTTGCGCGGTGGGGTGTTCTGCATGGCGCACGGCCGCTGTGGAGCCTGGGCCTGAACGTCTGCAGAGGTTGTCGGGGGCCGCACCGATGCTCCCGGCTCTCTTGGTAAAACTCTGTTGGCAAAACGTGTCTTCGCACTTGCACAACGCGCCTGGTCGGTGAACGCTGAGGATCGCCGTGAACGGCCCCATCGGGCCGGCGGGCTGCCCGAGGTCCACGATGCCAGGTCCCAGTCGTCGAACCATTCTCCATCTCGCCGCGGCAGCCACGCCGCTGCTCGCACGCGCCTTGCCCGCGGAGGCGCAGGCCGGTTTTCCGAACCGCGCCGTCACCATCGTGCTGCCGGTGGCGGCCGGCGGCCCCGGGGACATGCTCGGCCGCCTGCTGGCGCAGGAGATGAGCGCCGACTTCGGCCAGCCGGTCGTGATCGAGAACCGCACCGGTGCCGGCGGCAGCATCGGCCTCGACTACGTCGCCCGTTCCAGGCCGGATGGGCACACGCTGGCGATCGTGAGCAACAGCACCTATTCGATCGCGCCGCACCTCTACCGCCTGCCCTACAACAACGACACCGCCTTCACGCCGATCGCGATGCTCGCCGGTGCGCCGAGTTTCCTCTGCGTCCACCGCGACGTGCCCGCGACGACGGTCGCCGAGCTGCTTGCGCTGGCGCGGCAGCGGCCGAACGAGCTGACCTTCGGGACGGCGGGCATCGGCTTCACCAGTCACCTCGCGACCGAGCTCCTGATGGCCAAGACCGGCGTCTCGCTGATGCATGTGCCCTACCGCGGCAGCACGCCGGCCGGCCAGGCGCTGCTGGCCGGCGAGATCCATATGAACTTCATGGAGGCGGCGCTGGCCCGGGCCCTGGTGCTCACGGGGATGATCCGGCCGCTCGCGGTCACCAGCCGTGTCCGCTCGCCGTTCTTCCCCGATGTGCCCACGCTGCACGAGGCCGGCGTCGAGGGCTTCGAATCCGCCACCTATTGGGCGATGCTGGCGCCGGCCGGCGTGCCGCAACCGATCCTGGACCGGATCAGGGCGGTCGTCCTCGCTCGCGCGAGCCAGCCCGAGACCCAGGAGGCCATCAGCGGGCTCGGCTTCATCCCAATGGTGGGTGACGCCGAGGCCTTTCTGCGGCACAAGGCGGCGGACACCGCATTGTGGGGAGAGATCATCCGCAGCCGCGGCATTCGGTTGAGCTAAGCGCGACAAAACGAGAGGAACGGACAGCACTATGCATGACATCGTTATCCGCGGTGGTACCATCGTCGACGGTACTGGCGCACCGGCCTTCACGGGCGACGTCGCGATCGACGGCGACCGCCTCGTGCAGGTCGGCGGCAAGGCCGGGCCTGGGCGCCGCGAGGTGAAGGCCGACGGGCTGCTGGTGACCCCGGGCTGGGTGGACGTGCACACCCACTACGACGGCCAGGCGACCTGGGACCCGGTGCTCGCCCCGTCTTCGTGGCACGGCGCGACGACGATCCTGATGGGCAATTGCGGCGTCGGTTTCGCCCCGGTGCGCAAGGAGCACCACCAGGCGCTGATCGACCTGATGGAGGGCGTGGAGGACATCCCCGGCATCGCCCTCGCCGAAGGGCTGAAGTGGGACTGGGAGAGCTTCCCCGACTACCTCGACGCGCTCGCGCGGCTGCCGCGCACGATCGACGTCGGCGCCCAGCTCGCCCACCACCCGCTGCGCGTCTACGTGATGGGTGAGCGTGCCATCCGGCGCGAGAGAGCCACCGCCGAGGACATCGAGGCGATGGCGAAGCTGACGGAGGAGGCGATCCGCGCCGGCGCCTTCGGCTTCACCACCTCGCGCACCGACCAGCACAAGACCCCGGCCGGTGAGCTGGTGCCGGGCCGCTACGCCGAGCATGAGGAGCTGATCGCGATCGGCGACGCGCTCGGCCGCTCCGGCCGCGGCACCTTCGGGATGCTGAGCGACTTCGAGGACGAGGATGCCGAGTTCGCCTGGCTCAACCGCATCGCCGAGAAGAACCGCCTGCCGCTCTGGTTCCTGCTGACCGACCGCTCCTACGATCCCGAGCGCTGGCGACGGCTGATGGACGGCGTGCGCGCCGCCCGCGCGCGTGGCCTGCCGCTGTCGGCGCAGGTCGCGGGGCGCCCGGTCGGGCTGATCCTCGGCCTGACCACCTCGCTCAACCCCTTCGCGCTGCGCGAGGCCTTTGCCGACCTCGCGAAATTGCCGGCGGCCGAACAGCTCGCGCGGCTGCGGGACCCGGAGATGCGGCGGAAGATCCTGAACGAGGAGGCGTCCGACCGCCTGATGGCAGTGCTGCCGCCGCTGTCGCGCCAGATCGCGACGCGCTGGGACCGGATGTACGTGCTGGGCGATCCGCCGGACTACGAGCCGCCGCCGGAGCGCAGCATCGCCGCCATGGCGGCCAAGGCCGGCCAGACTCCGCAGGAGTTCTGCTACGACTACCTCACCGGTGGCGACGGCGGCCGGATGCTCTACTTCCCGGTCACCAACTACGTGCACGGCGACCTCGAGGTGGTGCACCAGATGATCACCGACCCGCACACCGTGCTCGGCCTGTCCGATGGCGGTGCGCATTGCGGCGTGATCTGCGATGCCTCGCTCAACACCTTCATGCTCACCCACTGGGTGCGCGACCGCACGCGCGGCGAGAAGCTCCCGCTGGAGTTCGTGGTGAAGCGGCAGACCAGCGAGACCGCGGACTTCTTCGGGTTCCACGACCGCGGACGGCTGCAGCCGGGCAAGAAGGCGGACGTGAACATCATCGACTTCGACGGGCTCCGCCTGCACCACCCGCACATGGTCTATGACCTGCCGGCAGGCGGGCGGCGCCTGGTCCAGCGCGTTGATGGTTATGAGATGACCATGGTCTCCGGCGTGCCGATCTTCGAGCGCGGCGAGGAGACGGGCGCGCGGCCGGGCAAGCTGGTGCGCGCCGGGCGTTAGGGGCGGCGATCGTCTTCCGCGCGGGCGGTGCGACAGGCGCCGCTCGCGCGGGCTGGATCGGGGCAGCATGGCGGCTGGCACGGCGAGGATACGAAAGCCGTGCCAGCCGGCCCGTTCGGGGGAGGCGAGGTGGGCGTTCTCGGCCGGCAGACGCCTCGTCGCATCGGCCTTCGGGCTCCGTGAACGGTCCCTGCGGCCGAACAACCCCTGGGTCCACCCCGCCTGACACATTGGCCGGCGGGGGCGTCCCGGTAGTGCGCGTGCGGCTGCACCCGGGCGCAGCGGCGCCTGGGTCAGAGGTAGTTCGCCGCGAGCTTGTCCTCGGACCCGCCGGCGAGCAGTTCCTCGCTTCGGCCCTCGAGCACCACGCGCCCGCGTCGCAGCACATAGCCCCGGTCCGAGACCTTCAGCGCGAGCGTCGCCATCTGTTCGGCGATCAGCACGGTTGTCCCGGAGCGCCGCGCGTAGTCCGTGATGAACGCATAGATCTGCTGCACGATGATCGGGGCGAGGCCCAGCGAGGGCTCGTCGAGCAGCAGGTAGCGCGGGCTGCGGATGGTTGCGCATGACAGGATCAGCATCTGCTGCTGGCCTCCGCTCAGCAGCCCCGCCGGCGTGCGTGCCCGCTGCCCGAGGATCGGGAAGCGTTGATGGACCTCGGCGATCGCCTCGGCCAGCGGGACACCGCGCGCGCCGAAGCTCCAGGCCAGCCTGAGGTTGTCCTCCACGGTGAGCTGCCTGAACAGCCGCCGGCCCTCCATCGCATGCGCCAGGCCGAGCCGCGCTCGCGCCGGCGCGGGCAGCGCCGTGATGTCCCGCCCGTCGAGCAGGATCCGCCCCTGCGTCACCGGCGCGATGCCGGAGATCGCGCGCAGCAGGGAGGACTTCCCAGCCCCGTTCGCGCCGAGCACGGCCGTGATGCCGCCCGCCGCCGCGCCGAGCGTCACGCCCTGTAACGCCTGGACAGCGCCGTAGCCGACGTGCAGGTCTTGCACCTCAAGCATGGGCGTGCTCCGACGCCGTCGCCGCCTCGTCGCCCAGATAGGCCGCGATCACCGCAGGGTCGCGCCGCATCTCGGCGATGCCGCCGCGGTAGATCACCCGGCCGCTGTCGAGCACCACCACGTCGTCCACGAGATCGGCGAGGAAATCCATGTGGTGGTCGATGAGCAGGATCGCGAGGCCCATCGCCTTCATGTCGCGGATCACCTGCGCGAGCCGCTCCATTTCCGCCTCCGAAAGGCCGGCCGCGGGCTCGTCGAGCAGGATCGCGCGCGGCCGGGCGAGCAGCGCGCGACCGACCTCCGCCATGCGACGGGTGCCGTAGGGCAGGGTGCTGATCGTCCGGTCCGCGACCACGGTCAGGTTGGTCAGCGCCAGCACCGCCTCGATCGCGGCGAGCTGCTGCGCCTCCTCCTCCAGCGCCGAGGGCAGGGCAAGGGCGGCGGCGGCGCCGGTGTGGCGGAGCAGCCGGTGCGCACCGAGCAGCAGGTTCTCCCGCACCGTGAAATGCGGCACCAGCCTCGGATCCTGGAAGGTGCGCACGACCCGCGCGGCGGCTATGCGGTGGTCGGGCAGGCCGGTGATGTCCCGCCCCTCGAAGGTGATGCGGCCTGCGCTCGGCCGGTAGAGGCCGCTGACGACGTTGACCAGCGTGCTCTTGCCGGAGCCGTTCGGCCCGACCAGCGCGGTGATCCGGCCAGGCTCGACGCGCAGCGAGACGTCGTCCAGTGCGACGAGGCCGCCGAAGCGCATGGTCACGGACGCCACCTCCAGGCTGCCGCCGTCGCCGCCGCCGGCCGCCTCCGGGCGCAGCACCGCGGGGTCGGGCCGGAGCGCCACAGCCCGCCGCAGCGCCCGCGGCTTGATGAAGCGAGGCGGGTCGAGCAGCAGGCCCGCGATGCCCCTCGGCAGCACCACCAGGGAGAAGGTCAGGATCACGCCGTAGGCGATGAACTGGTACTCGGAGAAGACCTGAAGCCGCTCCGGCAGGAAGGTGAAGACGGTGGCGCTGAGCACCTGCCCGGCGATGGAACCGAGGCCGCCGACGATCGCGATCACCAGCACCTCGATCGAGCGCGGCAGGGCGAAGCTCTCCGGCCCGAGATAGCCGACGAGATGGGCATAGAGCCCGCCGGCGAGGCCCGCGAGCGCGCCGCTCAGCGTGTAGGCGAGCTGCTTGGTGGCGCCGGCGGGGATGCCGATGCTGCCCGCGGCGACCTCGCTCACATGGATGGCGAAGAAGGCCCGGCCGATGCGGCTCTGCGTCAGGTTGCGCACGAGCACGAGCACCAGCGCGGCGACGAGCAGGACGACCTGGAAATAGGCGGCGGCGTCGATCCGCACCCCAAGGATCGAGAGGGTGTGCAGCGCGGCGGAGGGAACCCCGGGGAAGCCCATGGTGCCGCCGGTGACGTCGTTCCACTCCCGCACGATCTCGTAGAAGATCATGCCGAAGCCGAGCGTCATCATGGCGAGATAGACGTCGCGCACCCGGCCCGCGGGGAAGGAGAGCAGCCACCCGGCCGCGGCCGCGAGCAGCGCGGCGAGCGGGACGGAGAGGGCGACGTCCACGCCATGCGTCTTGGCCAGGATGCCGGAGCAGTAGGCGCCGATGCCGAAGAAGCCGGCATGGCCGAGCGAGATCTGCCCCGCGAGGCCGGTCAGCAGGTTGATGCTCTGGGAGAAGATGATCGCGATCAGCGCGAAGGTCAGGATCTGCACCGTGCCGGCGCTGAGCCAGCGGCAGCCGAGGAGCAGCGCCAGCACCAGCGCGAGATGGAAGGCAGGATGGGCGACCGTGCGGCTCAGCGCGCTGCGCAGGCGGCTCATGCCTTGCTGACCTCCGGCCGGCCGAGCAGGCCCTGCGGCCTCAGCGCGAGCATGGCCATGAGCAGGGCGAAGGCGATGGCGTGCTCGGCCGCGGTCGAGATGTAGCCTCCGACCAGCTTGCTGATGAGGCCCACCGCGAGGCCGCCCACCAGCGCGCCGACCGAGCAGCCCATGCCGCCGAGGACCGCGGCGACGAACCCGAACAGCACCAGGTCGAAGCCGAAGGCCGGGTCCACCGTGCCGCCGATCTGCGCGCTCAGGATGCCGGCCACGCCGGCGAGCAGGCTCGAGGCGACGAAGGAGCCGAGGATGATCAGGCGAACCGGCATGCCCTGCACCAGGGCCAGCTCCGGGTCGAGCGAGATGGCGAAGACCGCCTGGCCCCAGACCGTCTTCCGCACGAACAGCTCCAGCAGCAGGATCAGCGAGACCGACAGCGCCAGCACGACGAGGTACTGCAGCGAGAGGTGCTGGCCGAGGACCGTCACGTAGTCCTGCGTGGTGAACAGGACGTCCGGGAAGGCCATGGCCTGGGAGCCGAAATACTTCGCGGCCACGCCCTGCAGCACGATGCCGAAGCCGAGGGTGGAAACGACCCAGCCCATGCTACCGCCGCTCGCCACCAGCGCGGGGCGGATCGTGAAGCGCTCGACGAACACGCCGAGCGCCGCGACGACGAGCAGCCCGCCGATGACGGCGAGCGCCATGGCCAAGCCCTGGCTCGCCAGGAAGACGACCAGCATGGCGCAGAGCATCATCAGGGAGCCCTGGCCGAAATTGAGCGTGCGCGTGGTCCAGAAGGTGAGGTTGAGCCCGATCGCGATCAGCGCATAGACGGAGCCGACGCTGATCCCCGCGAGCACGAGCGAGAAGAAGAAGTCGTCCATGCGAAGCCGGTCCCATGCCTGCGGCGTGGAGGCTGCGCCGGCCCCGCTGCGGAGCCGGCGCCGCCGACTCCTCCTTAGTCGCGCAGCTTGAGGACCACGCGGTCGCCTTCCTTCAGCATCTCGTAGGTGCCGAGGTCCTCGACCTTCAGCGCCACGTGCTGCTGTGGTGTGAAGGTGATCGAGGCGATGGTCGCCCCGGCGAAGTCCCTGGTCTCGTTGAGCGCCTTGACGATGTCCGCGGGGGCCGTGGATCCGGCTCGCCGGACGGCATCTATCAGCAGGTTGAGGCAGTCGTAGCCCGACGCGACCGTGCCCGCGAGAGAGACGAACGGGTTCGCGGGGTCGGGCCCGTACCAGCGGTCGGTGCCGTGCTTGGCGCGATAGAGATCCGCGAATTTCTGCGCCGCCGGGTGCATCGGCCGGCGGCCGAAGGCGGCGTGGTTCACGGCGCGCGTGCCCACCACCAGGTCGCCCGCGCCCTCGATGTAGGGCACGGTCACGGCGCCGGCGGTGCCGTAGAGCGGGATGTTGATGTTCAGCCGGCTCATGTTGCGCCGGATCACGGCAGTGTCGGCGCCGAGGCCGATCACCAGCAGGGCCTCCGCACCGGCTCGCTGCACGCGCACGAGCTGCGCGGTCATGTCCTGGGCGCGCTGGTTGTAGGATTCGACCGTGAGCCGCGCGTCGCGCCGCTTCGCCTGGAGCTCCGCGCGGACGAGCTGTGCGCCGGTGACGCCGTAGCCGGTGCTCTCGTGCAGAATGCCGACGGTGCGGTAGCCGGCGAGCGCCGTCGCGAGCTTCGCCGCCTCGACCGTGTTGTCGATGGAGATGGAGAAGACGTTGGGCCGGGGCGGCTTGTCGGCGCCGTTCGGATAGACGATGGACGGCGTCTGTGCCTGCGGGTTGATGATCGGCCTCCCGTCCGCCTGCACCATGTCCACGATGGCGAGGGTCGGGCCGCTGCCGGAGGGCGCCATCAGCCCGACGATCTCGCGGTTGTCGAGGATGCGGCGCATGTTCTGCACGGCGCGGTCGGGCACGAGCTGGTCGTCGAGCACCTCCGCCAGCTCGACCCGGCGGCCGTTGATGCCGCCCGCCTTGTTGACTTCCTCCACCGCGATCTCGGCGCCGCGGCGGATGCCTTCGCCGAACTCGTTGAACGGGCCGGTCAGGGCAGCTGTGAAGCCGAACTTGATGGTCGCGCCCTGCCCGCGGGCGATGCGCGGCGCCGAGAGGCCCGACGCGGCGCCCGCAAGCGCGAGGGCGCCGAAGCTTCTGCGTCCGATCCTGGCCATGATTCTGTTTCCTCCCTCCGTTTCAGCCCGCCTAGCGTTGGCTGGGACGCGTTCAGGTCTTGGCCGACGCCTCCGCCGCGCGCAGCTCCTCGACGAGGATCGGCACGCCGTGGGTGCAGCTGTCGATGCCGAGCACGCTCACCAGCTCGAACACCTCCATGATCTCCTCGCGCGTCGCACCGTGGCGCAGGGCGTTGCGCACATGGATCCGGGTGCCGGGCTCGTAGAGATGCGTCGTCGCGGCATCGATCGCGATGTAGATGAACTCCTTCACCTTCGGCTCCAGCCTGCCGGTGCGCCAGGGGACCGAGGAGAAGCGGAGATAGGCCTCGAAGAAGTCCGGCGAGAGGGCGAGGACGTTCTCCCACAGCTCGCTCCAGTAGCCGCGGGCCTCGATGAACTCCGCCTTGAGTCTCTCCTCGCGCGGTCCGAAGGCGAGCCGCGGCAGTTCCGCCTCGCGCCCCGCGGCCCGCATCTCCTCGACGAGGATCGGCACGCCATGCGTGCAGCTATGGATGCCAAGGACGGAGACGAGCTGGAACACCTCCATGATCTCCTCGCGCGTTGCGCCGTAGCGCAGCGCGTTGCGCACATGCACCCGCGTGCCCGGTGCGTAGAGATGCGTGGTGGAGGCGTTGATCGCGATGTAGAGGAACTCCTTCACCTTCGGATCGAGCCGACCCTGCCTCCAGGGCACAGAGGAGAACTGCAGGTAGGCGGCGAAGAACTCCGGATCGAGCGCGAGGATGTCGTTCCAGATGTCGCTCCAGTAGCCGCGCGCCCTGACGAATTCCTCCTTGAGTTGCTGCTGGCGCGGGGTTAGGTCGGTCATGTCCTTGCGCTTCCTCCCTGGCCCGCGAGGGGCGACGCGCCGGGAGCCTCCCTGGCGCTGCTCCCGATACTACGCTGCAGAGCCTCGAGGCGGGAATGATGGATGCTGTGGGGCGTGGAAGTCTCGCCTAGCGATCAGCTCCTTTGCGCAGGGCGAGAAGATGCTGTGCCTGCGCGCGCTACGACGGGACCGTTGGGCCGACGCCGCAGCATGCCGGCTCGCATAGGTCGCGCGAACTGTGATTGCCAACGCTCCGTACCCGAGCGCCAATCCGCCGCCAGCCGGCCGTCTTTGCAGCGCGCGGAAAGATGGTCCTCGCTCCGTGTCGGTTGTGCCGGTCAGTCGCGGCTTTCAACCTCGGTCCTGACGGCCGCCGCCGGCGGCGGACCGGACGGGCGTGGGACGATCAGGAGGAAGCGGCGATGAAATTCGGACTCTTCTACGAGCACCAGATGCCACGGCCCTGGACCGGCGAGTCGGAGCTGCGCCTCTACCAGGAGGCGCTCGACCAGGTGGAGCTCGCCGACCGCCTCGGCATCGACTACGTCTGGGAGGTCGAGCACCACTTCCTGGAGGAATACTCGCATTCCCCGGCGCCCGAGGTGTTCCTCGCCGCCTGCTCGCAGCGCACGAAGCGCATCCGCCTCGGGCACGGCGTCATGCTGATGGCGCCAAGCTACAACCATCCGGCCCGCGCGGCGGAGCGGATCGCCGTGCTCGACCTCGTCTCCAACGGCCGTGTCGAGTGGGGCACCGGCGAGAGCGCGACTGCGATGGAGATGGGGGGATTCCTCGTCAGCCCGGACGAGAAGACCGCCATGTGGCAGGAAGCTACGGAGCAGGCGGCGAACATGCTGGCGATGAACCCCTATCCCGGCTTCAAGGGCCGCTACTTCGAGATGCCCTGCCGCAACCTCGTGCCCAAGCCGGTGCAGCGGCCGCACCCGCCGATGTGGGTCGCGTGCTCGCGCCGGGAGTCGATCCACCGCGCCGCCCGCCACGGCCTCGGCGCCCTCGCCTTCGCCTTCGTCGAGCCCGAGCAGGCAGGGAAGTGGGTGCAGGAATACTACGACATCATCCGCTCCGAGGAATGCGTCCCGATCGCCCATACGGTGAATCCGAACATCGCGCTCGTCTGCGGCCTGTCGGTGCACGAGGACGAGCAGGAGGCGATCCGCCGCGGCCTCGATGGCTTCCGCTTCTTCGGGTACTCGCTGGGCTACTACGGACTGTTCGGCCAGCACGTGCCGGGTCGGACCAGCGTGTGGGACAAGTTCCTCGAGGTAAAGGACACGCTGCCGGACAACGCAGGGCGCGGCGGCATCGGCACGCCGGACCAGGTGCGCGAGCACCTGATGCGCTACGAAAGGCTCGGCGTGGACCAGATCATCTTCGTGCAGCAGAGCGGCAACAACCGCCACGAGCACATCTGCGAATCGCTCGAGCTCTTCGCCCGCACGCTGCTTCCCGAGTTCAAGGCCCGCGACGCGGAGCGGGAGGAGCGGAAGCGGCGTGAGCTGGCGCCCTTCATCGAGGCGGCGCTCGCCCGCAAGCCGCGCCTGCCGGAAATGGCCGAGGCCGAGATCCCGGTGGTGGAGGCCTTCGGTCGCAAGGGTGCGAATGTCGGCGTCGCCCAGGCCTCGACCTTCAACGACCGCGGCGGCGCGATCTCCGTGCCGCGCTTCGACCCGCATGCACGGAAGTCCGGCACGGGCTAGGCCGCGATCGCTATGGGTGGAAGCGCCCATGGCGTGAATCGCCGCCTCAAGACAGCCTGGCCCTTCGTTCGGCCGGACCGCAGCCAGGCCGACAAGGGGCCAGGGATTCGCCCACCCGCTGCCGATTGGGGGAGTGTCGCGCATGACCCTGGATCCCGATGCCGCGCAGGTGCTGGAACTGATCCGCACCGCAGGCCGGCCGCCCGTCGAGGCGCTCAGCCCGGATGAAGCCCGGGCGTCATACCGGGCGGCCCGTGAGGCGGTGACTCCTGAGCCGGTCGCGGTGGCGGAGGTCCGCGACCTGGCGGCAGAGGGCCCGTACGGCTCGATCCCCTTGCGCCTCTACCGGCCCCATGGCGTGGCCGGGACCGGCGGCGGCGTCCCGGCGCTGGTCTATTTCCACGGCGGCGGATGGGTGCTCGGCGACCTCGATTCCCATGACGGCGTGTGCCGGCACCTCGCCGACCGGAGCGGCTGCGTGGTCATCGCCGTCGACTACCGCTTGGCACCGGAGCACAAGTTCCCGGCCGCGGTCGAGGACGCCTTCGCCGCCACGCGCTGGGTGGCGGCGCACGCGCAGGCGTTGGGGCTCGACGCGGCGCGCCTCGCGGTCGCCGGCGACAGCGCGGGCGGCAACCTCGCCGCCGTCGTCTGCCTGCTGGCGCGGGATGCGGCGGAGGGCGGGCCGCGGATCGCCTTCCAGATGCTGCTCTACCCGGCCACCGACTTCGCCATGGACACGCCCTCGCACCGCCGCTTCGCCGAGGGCCACCTGCTGACGCGCGCGAGCATGCGCTGGTTCCGCGACCATTACCTGAGGACGCCCGCCGACCAGGAGGACTGGCGCGCCTCTCCCCTGCGCGCGCCGTCGCTGGCCGGCCTGCCGCCCGCCTATGTCCTCACGGCGAGCCACGACCCGCTGCGCGATGAGGGCGAGCACTACGCGCAGCGGCTGATCGAGACGGGCGTTCCGGTCACCGTCTGGCGGGTGCCGGGGCAGATCCACGGCTTCCTGCCGATGGGCAGGCTGATCGCCGCTTCGTCCCGGGTGCTGGATGCGCTCGGGGGCGCGCTAAAGGCGACGATGCTGGCCGACGCTGCCCGGCCGCCGGGGCCTACGGTGTAGCAGGGCTCGGAACGCAGACTGCTGGCGCTGCACCGAGCGCCCGAGATGCATGGCGTGCCCGGCATTCAGGGGTAGTGACCGACCGCGGCGTGGTGGAGTGCGGGGCCGGATGAAGCGGCTCGCGGAACCAACGGCCACCGCCGGCGTAACAATGGCCGCGGCCCATGAGGGCCTGCCCCCGAGGATGGATGCCATGCGCGCCTTGCTTCTCGTGCTCCTGGCCTCGATCGGCCTGGCTGGCTGCGTCAGCTTCAGCAGCAGCAACCCACCGCCGCCACCGACGACGGTGGTCGTCCCTCCGCGCTGATCCCGGGAGTGTCGGCTTGGTGCGGCGCCAGGCTGACTTGGTGGCCGGCTGCTGGGAGCGATGTGCGCGCCGAAGCCGACGCCGCTGCCGGGCCGCCGCGGGCCTGCGGGTGCGGCGACGCCCACCCCGACCGAGGCTGGCGATGGCGCCCGAAGGCAATGCTTCGGCGGTTGAGGTACCATCGCGCGGCTGCTCTCCGAAAGCGGCGCGGCGGTGTGCCTGTTCCATGACCTGGCTGGCGAAGAGGACGCCCTCTGCGCGCACCCCCGTGCCGGCCAGGGCAAGGCCCTCCGCCGTCCAGGTGTTGCAAGTGTACAGGGCCGAATAGGTCGTGGCGGCGGCGTAGAACACGCTTCCCGGATAGGGGCCGTCGCCGATCCGGCGCGGCGCGTCGCCGCCTTCCTCGTCCGCACCGAGGCTCCGGGCGAGGAACGCCTCCAGCCGGTCGATACCGGCGCGCGAGACGGGGAGCGGGACGGCCTGCGTCGCGCCGAAGGCCTCGGTCGGGGGGACGCGGAGGCCGGTGACCAGCACGGCGCCCGGGCCGGGCACCAGCAGGGCGAGCACCGCCTCCCCCACGGAGGGATTCGGGCTGGTGAAGTAGGTCCGCTCGCCGAAGCCGAACAGGAAGTAGCGCGCGCCAGGGAAGGTCTCGCGCAGCGGCGCGAGTGCGGGGCTGCTCAACTCGGCCGCGGGAAGCCCGAGATCCGTGTGCCATTTGCGCGCGACGACGAAGATCGTCGTCGCCCTGTCATCGGCTCCGGTCCTGGCGGCGGCCGGGAATGCACCGCCCTCGATGGCCACGCAGCCGCCGAGGGCGACAGCGCCGGCGAGGAGGTGCGCGAGTGGCACGACCGCTATGCGGCGGCGCCAAGCCCCGAAGCGGCGGAAGCAGGATGGATCGCGTGAGGTGTGGCGCGCCCGGCCGGGCAGGTGACCGACCACCTTTCGCACCCGTCGGATCGCCTGCTTCCACCGACCGGTCCCGTCTCGCATTGCGCCTCCGATCGGGCTCGACCGCCGGGCCGGCCCGCATCCCGGTGCCCGCATGCCGATTCGCCCAAAGGTCCTGATGAGGCGATGATCGCCCCGCGGTCCGACCTCCCTCATCACCTGGTGTGCAGGCCAGGGATCAAAGCTGTGGCATCTGCCCTGGCCACCCTGGTCCCGTAGGACATGCGCGCCGGGGCTGCCGTGTTCCCGTGACCAGCCCTGCCCGGTGCGAGGACGAAGGTCGCGTGGCCGCGCGACGCGCCGGACGCGCCTTCGGCTGCGCGGTGGTTCGTCCGCTTTGGTGGCGGGGCCCGCGCGGGCCATGTCCGGCACGCGGCGACCACCGCTGCACTCACCCGCTCGACGCATTCTGCGCTGGGGCGCGTTAGGGAACCGCCACCGTCGGGCGCTGCTGTCTCTCTGCTCGGGCGAGCGCCCGCATGAACGGCACCCTCAGCTCGCATACTAATCCCTCGGGGCGCCAGCGGCGTTCCACGCGCCCGCCGAACTGCTCGGTCACGGTTGCGTCGATCACGCGCGTACCGAAGCGGCGCCGTTCCGGCGCCTTCGGGAAGGACGGACCGCCCTGCTCCTCCCAGCGCAGGCACAGGACGCCCGAGGCATCGTCCTCTCGCCAGGAGAGCGCGACGCGTCCGCCCGGGACGCTCAGGGCGCCGTGCTTCGCCGTGTTCGTCGCCAGTTCGTGCAGCGCCATCGAGAACGCCTGTGCCGCGGCCGGCGTCAGGAACACAGCCGGGCCCTGCATCGCGATGCGGGAGCCCGTGCCGCGATCCTTCTCCGCTGGCTGGAAGGCGGCAAGCTCGGCTTCGGTGAGTGCCCGCAGTTTTGCGCCCTCCCAGCGCCCCTGGGCGAGGAGCGCATGTGCCCGGGCAAGCGCCGCCACCTGGCCCTTCACCGCGCGGACGTGCGCCTTGCGGTCGCTGTCCCGAGTGAGTTGCAGCACGGCCTGACCATCGCGAGCACGTTCCGTGTGCCGTCGCATTATGACGTTCACGTCTGCATTGCGGCTGCCCGCGCCCGACGTCGGAGGCACCGGCGAGCGGCGCATGCGGCATCGCCGCTATGGCGGCGGCCATCCCGCGAAAGCTGATCCGGTGTTGAAGACGATCAGCGGGAACCGCGCTCACGCGGTCGGAAGCGCGGTTCTCCGCGGGAGATGGCGGCCTGACGGGGGCCTCCCGTCCGCGCCGGGCGAGGCCCTGGCCGTTGCGGCTCATGCGGCTTCCCGCGCCGCGCCTCCCCCGAGCAGGCCCGCGGCGGCCAGCGCCGCGCGGATGCGCACGATCTCCTCCGGCGCCAGTTTGACCAGTGGCGGGCGCACATGCGCCGCTTCCAGCCGGCCGAGCAGCACCAGCGCCTCCTTCATGCGGTTGTGCATGTCCACGAAGGGATCGGCGTAGAACGCCTCGGTCACCGGGTGCATGCGGTCGTAGAGGCGTCGCGCCTCGGCCAGGTCGTCACGCTGCACGGCCCGGAACAGTCGGGCCTGGAGGTCGGCAATCACGCTGCCGGCGCCGGAGAGCAGCCCGTCGCAACCCAGCACCAGTGAGGGCAGCAGCCAGGCGCTGTGGGTGCTGAGCACGTTCACCCGCGGGTTCAGCGCGTGGAGTGTGCGAATGTGGCGCTCGTGCAGGCGCACGTCATTGCACCAGTCCTTGATCGCGCGGATCGTCGGCACCGCCTCCAGCAGACGGAGCAGCGTCGGCAGCGGATAGCCCTGGCGCGAGGCCAGCGGGTACTGGAACAGGATGATCGGCAGGCCGGACGCGTCGGCGATGCGCCGGAGGTGGGCGAGCGCCATCTCCGCGTTCTGGTCGAGGGTGAAGGGCGCGGGCGGGAAGACGAGCAGCGCGTCGGCGCCGCCCTCCTCGGCCATGCGCGCGAGGCGCGCGGCCTCCAGGCTGCCGTCGGCATAGACGCCGTTGACGAGGGGCACCCGCCCGCCGAGTTCGTCGCGCGCGATGGCGAGCACGCGGCGCTGTTCCTCGAAGCTGCAGGAAGCGACCTCGGAGGCGTGGGCATTGATCGTGATGGCGGTCACGCCCTCGACCGCGGCGAGGTCACGCAGGTGTGCGCGGAAGGCGGCCTCGTCGATCGAGAGGTCGGCGCGGAATGGAAGCAGCGCGGCGGGGATCACGCCCCGCGGCTCGAAGCGGGCGGCGGCTTGCGTCATGCCTGGTCCTCCCTCGATCCGGCATCGCCGGTCGGCTGGCCGATCAGCGGCGGCATCGGCCTTTGGGAACGCGGCCCTCCCCGCACGACCGGCCGGCGGCAGCGACAGCTTCCGCCGGTGCCGCCTCTGGGGTCAAGCGGCGCGGCGGTGCGGAGACGGACGGTCGGCCTCACGCGCTTCCCCGGCCGTCTCCGTGTTCGCCCCTCAGCACCGCGAGCAGGGAGGACTGGCGCGCCGCGATGCGCTTGCCCTCGGCCAGTATTTCGCGGAGCTCCTGGCTCAGCACATTCTGCTCGGCGACCAGCCTTCCGTGTCCGGCGATGTCGTCCGCCGGGAGACGCACGAGGCGCTCCGCGAGCGCTTCGGACTGCTCCTCCAGCGTGCGGAGGCGCTCCTGGAGCGCCGCGGTGGCGGCGCGCAGTTGCTCCGCCTCGTCGTCCGTCCCGGTCACCTTCGCCTCTTGGTCCGGGCCGAGCCTGAGTGCGTGCGACGGCTGTTGGCGCCCAGGGCCCCGCTGGCCCGATCGCGTGGCAAGAGGCCGCCCCGTCAGGCTACAGCACGCGCATTCCCCCATCGATCGTGAAGACCGCGGCGGTGACGTAGGACGCCTCGTCCGAGGCGAGCCAGAGGATCGGGAAGGCGATCTCGCGCGGATCGGCCCAGCGGCCGAGCAGGCAGGAGGCGAGGGTCTCCGACCTGAGCTCCTCGGGCGTGCGGCCCTGCGCCGCGAGGCGGCGGATGTGGAATGGGGTGAGCGTGGCGCCGGGACAGACGGCGTTGACGCGCACGCCATGCGCCGCCTCCTCGAAGGCGAGGGTCTTCGTCAGCGAGACGATCGCGGCCTTTGTCGCGTCGTACTGGCCCATGCCGGCGCGCGGATTCACCGCGTGCGTCGAGGCGATGTTGACGATGTTGCCGCGCGAGGCGCGCAGCGCCGGCAGTGCCTCGCGCGACAGATAGGCGTGGCTCAGCAGGTTGGTGTCCAGGATCCGGCGCCAGGTTTCCGACTTCGCTTCGGCGAGCGGCTCGTAGCTGCGGATGCCGGCATTGTTGACCAGCACGTCAAGGTGGCCGAAGGCGCGTGTCGCCTCCGCGACGATATGCGCGGCGGCCCCCTCCTCCGTCGTGTCGCAGACGAGGTCGAGCAGCGTGGCACCTGGGACCGCGGCGCGGATCTCCGCGCAGGCGGCGGCCATCGCCTCGGCATTGCGGTCCACGAGGACGACGCGCGCACCCTCCTCGCAGAACAGCCGGCCGGTGGCTGCGCCGATCCCACCTGCGCCGCCGGTGATGACGGCGACCTTGTCTGCGAGACGGGGCATGTCAGACGGTGCGCTCGGTCTCGGGATCGAAGAAGTGCATGCGCTCCGGGTTCACCGCGAGGCGCAGCCTGTCGCGCACGCGCGCGGGGGCGCTCGGCTCCACCGCGGCGACCATCGCGCTGGAGCCGACCCTGATGTCGAGCAGGGTTTCCGAGCCGAGCCGCTCAACCACCTCCACGATGGCCTCGAAGGTGAGGTCGGGTGGGTCCGAGTCGGTGGCGATGCGCAGGTCCTCCGGGCGGATGCCGAAGGTCAGCTCCCGGCCGGCGTAGCGGCCAACGCGGCCCGCCTGGTCGGGCGGGACCAGAAGGCGCAGCCCGTCGTTCTCGATCCGGAGGCCGCCGCCATTCGCCGCGACGACGCGCACCGGGGCGAAGTTCATCGCAGGCGAGCCTAGGAAGCCGGCGACGAACCGGTTGACGGGATTGTTGTAGAGCTCGAGCGGCTCGCCGACCTGCTGCACCACGCCGTCGCGCATCACCACCACGCGGTCGCCGAGGGTCATCGCCTCGACCTGGTCGTGGGTGACATAGACGGCGGTGGTACCGAGGCGCTCGTGCAGCTTCTTCAGCTCCACGCGCATCTGCACGCGCAGCTTGGCGTCGAGGTTGGAGAGCGGCTCGTCGAACAGGAATACCTGCGGGTGCCGCACGATCGCCCGCCCGAGCGCGACGCGCTGGCGCTGGCCGCCGGAGAGCTGGCGCGGCTTGCGGTGCAGGTAGTCGCGGATGCCGAGGATGTCGGCCGCCTCCTGCACGCGCCGGCGGATCTCCTCGCGGTCGAACTTCCGCATCTTCAGGCCGAAGGCCATGTTGTCGTACACGCTCATGTGCGGGTAGAGCGCATAGTTCTGGAACACCATGGCGATGTCCCGGTCCATCGGCGGCAGGTCGTTGACCACCCGGTCGCCGATCAGGATCTGGCCGGAGGTGATGGACTCCAGCCCTGCGATCATGCGCAGCGTCGTCGTCTTGCCGCAGCCTGAGGGACCGACGAAGACCATGAATTCCTTGTCGCGGATCTCGAGGTTCACGTCCTTCACGGCGTGGACCTCATCGAAGCGCTTGTTGAGGCTGCGGATCACCACCTGGGCCATGGCGGGCTACCCCTTCACGGAGCCGGTCAGGCCGGCGACATAGTGCTCGACGAAGAACGAATAGACCAGGGCCACCGGAATCGAGCCGAGCAGCGCGCCCGCCATCAGCGGCCCCCAGAAGAAGACGTCGCCCCGGATCAGCTCCGACGTGACGCCGACCGGGACGGTCTTCTGCTCCGGCGACGAGAGGAAGACGAGGGCGTAGATGAACTCGTTCCAGGAGAGGGTGAAGGCGAAGATGCCGGCCGAGAGGATGCCGGGCACCGCGATCGGCAGGATGATGTACACCATCGCCTTGAAGCGCGAGGCGCCGTCTATGCGCGCGCACTCCTCGAGCTCCTTCGGGATGGCCTTGAAGTAGCCCATCATCAGCCAGGTGCAGAAGGGGATGAGGAAGGTCGGGTAGGTGAGGATCAGCGCCCAGGGCGTATCGCCGAGCCGGAAGTTGCGCACGATGTCCGACAGCGGGATGAACAGCAGCGTCTGCGGCACGAGGTAGGTGATGAAGATCCCCGTGCCGAGGCTGCCTGCGAAGGGGAAGTTCAGCCGCGCCAGCGCGTAGCCCGCGAACACGCCGCAGACGAGCGAGATGGCGGTGGAAGCCAGCGCGATGATCATGGTGTTCAGCATCCAGGTGCTGAACAGCGTCTCCTCCAGCAGGTACTGGATGTGCTCGAGCGTCGGGTTCGCGGTCCAGAACGGCGTGTAGTTGGGCGCATTCCAGGGGCGATAGAGCTCCCCGTCCGGGCGCACCGTGGTGACGATCATCCAGTAGAAGGGGAAGAGCAGCAGGAAGACGAAGATGGTGAGCGGAATGTAGAAGTACACCCACTTCCGCCAGGCGGCTCCTTCGATCATCTCAGCGCGTCTCCACTCGGCGGATGTAGAGGAGCTGCACGACCACCACGAGGAACAGCACGGGGAACATGGCGAGCGAGATCGCCGCGCCCTCGCTGAGCAGGCCCGTGCCGATCGCGATCTGGTAGGCGTAGGTCGCGAAGAGGTGCGTCGCGTTCGCCGGCCCCCCGCCGGTCAGCACGTAGACCAGCTGGAAGTCCGCGAAGGTCTGGATCACCGAGAACAGCACCACCACCATCGTCACCGGCAGCAGCAGCGGCCAGGTGACGTGCCAGAAGCGCTGCCAGGGCCTCGCGCCGTCTATCGCCGCGGCCTCGTGCAGCTCGGGGCTGATGGTCTGTAGGCCGGCGAGCAGGCTGATCGCGTAGAAGGGCACGCCGCGCCAGATGTTGACGACCATCACCGACACCATGGCGAGGTCCGGGTCGCCGAGCCAGTTGATGCGCCCGGTGATGAGGCCGAGCTTGTAGAAGGTCCAGTTCAGCACGCTGAAGGTGGGATCGAACATCCACTTCCAGGCGAAGGTCGAGAGCACCGTCGGGATGATGAAGGGCAGCAGGATGAAGGCGCGCACGAACGCCTTGCCCCTGAAGTGCCGGTTCAGCAGCACCGCGAGCCAGAGGCCGAGCGCCAGCTTGAAGACGGTGGTGACGCCCGTGTACCAGAAGGTGTTCCAAACCGCCCTGCGGAAGATCGGATCGTCCCAGATCTTGGCGAAGTTCGCGAGACCGACCCAATCGCCGGGCTCGCCCACCCTCGCGCTCGTCAGGGAGAGCATCACGCCCTTGACGAAGGGGTAAGCGATGAACAGCCCGAGCAGCAGCATGGTCGGGAACAGCAGCGCGGCGGCGAGCCAGCGCTCGTCCTCCAACAGGCCCTTCACGCGGCTTCGGCTCGCGGCCTCAGGGGTGCGCAGTGCGGCGGTGGTGACGGACATGACGGTCACGCTCCATGCGGCGATCCCGCCGACGGCCCATGGCGGGGACGACGGGATCGCGCGCGTTGCCCGCGGGCGGTCTCAGGCGGCGCCGTAGATCTTCACCAGCTCCTCATGCGCCTCGCGCACGGCCTGCTCGGGCGCCATGCCCTGCACGGCCTTCGCGTACATGTCCACGATGATGTACTTGGCTACCACCTCCGCCGCCTTTGCGCCGGACGGCCCGGGGAAGCCCGGGGCGCGCCCGGTCCGAGCCGCGGCGCGGTAGGGCAGCATCACCGGGTCCTCATTCCACAGCGGATGCCCCTCCCAGACGGTGGTCGCGCCGACCGAGTATCCCTTCTGGGAGACGAACCACTTCTCGAACACCTCACGCGAGTGGATCCAGCGCAGGAAGCGCTTCCCTGCGTCCTGATTGCGCGAGTAACCCATCAGTATGTTCGTGAAGGGAAGGTGGTAGTGGTACTGCCCGTCGGGACCGTGCGGCAGGGGCGCGTGGCGGATGTCGTCCTTCATCGGCGTGCCGCGCTCGGTCTGGTAGGCCTGCGGCCGGCGCTGCGCCTCGATGTAGATCGAGGCGCCGTTGAGCGTGGCGCAAACCGAGCCGGACAGGAAGGCGCGATTGTTGTTCGTGTCGTCCCAGGCCAGCCCGCCCTCGTCGTGCGCATCACGCCAGAAGCCGACCATGAAGCGCACGGACTCGACCGTCTTTGGGCTGTTCAGCACGACGGTCCTGCCGTCCGCCTCCACCTCCCTGCCGCCCCAGGACCAGAGATAGGGGTAGGTAAAGGTCGGCGCATCGCCGAAGGTGTGGCCGAGAGTCTGGCCGATCGGCCGGCCCTTCGCCTTCAGCTTCTTTCCGGCGTCGAGGTACTGCTCCCAGGTCTGTGGGAACTCGGCGTAGCCGACCTCCTCGAACCAGGATTTGCGGTAGGCGATGGTGTTTCCGACGATGCTCCAGGGAACGCCGAGCCAGCGTCGCCCGTCGTGCGCGACGGCCTTGAAGATCTCATAGTAGCCGTTCTGCGCAGCGCCGATCTCCTCGGCGATGTCGTTCACGTCCGCCACGCTCTGGGCGTAGAGCTGGGGCCAGTTGTTCAGTGAATTGACGATGTCCGGGCCGTTGCCCGACTGGATGGCGGAGGTGATGCGCGCCTGGATGTCGTTGCCGTTGATCGTCTCGACGTTCAGGCGGATGCCGAGGGCGCGCTGGCATTCCTGCGTGATCTCCCGGCGCAGGAGCTGGTCGGAGGCGGGGACGAAGTCGTTCCAGCGCAGCCAGTGGATGGTGGTGCCCTGGGCATAGGCGGGCGCGCGGGCGGAAGCGAGGATCGTTGCCAGCCCCCCGGTTCCGGCGGCGGTCCCCGCCACGGTGAGCACCCGACGGCGACCAATGCCATGCGTCATGGTTGTTCCTCCCTATTGCTTGTGAAGCCTATTCTTGTTTTGTTCCGAGTGGCCCAGCCACACACGGGAAGGCGCTCATCATGGCACGGGGAGCCGGCGCCGCTACAGCGGAAACGCGGATGTGTTATCGAGGGTGGCACGGTGGTCGCGCCCGGTGGGCTGGCGAGCCGACGGGCCAGCCGGTGTGCGCGACGAAGGCGGGCGGACCGATGGCTAGTCTCGCCGATGGTGCGCCGCACACGCTGCTTGGCGCTCCCGCCGGGCGGTGAAGGGCGCCTGCCTTGGCGGTCGGCCGTCAGCAGCCCCAAGGTTAGCTGCTGCACACCTGCGGCAAGAGCACGCTGCCGCGCTGCATCATGGGCCAGGTCTGCCCGGCTGCCAGCGGACGCACCTGGGCGACGCCGGGCGGCCGGGCCACGGACGCTGTCGCTGTCGGCCTCTCTTGCCCGAACAGGTGCCGGGGCTCGGCATCAAGGTGTTCGAGGGCGGCTCGCCTGGGGCGTCGCAGGACAACACGCCCGTGCGCCAGCTCCATCCCTTGCTGTGACGAGCCTCCGCGCAGGCCTTCGCCGCTGCAACCCCTCGCGCGCGAGGACGGCATCATGGGCGGAGCGGCAGGCCTCGCGATGCCCGGGTGGCCGGAGATCGCTGATGCCAGCCGGTTCCCCGCCTAGGGGATGAATCCCCAGCGGCCGAGCAGAATGCCGGTGCCGTGGACCACGCCGACGGGGAAGAACACGAGGCCGCCGATCAGCATCGTGAACCATCCCACGGCGAGGCAGTACCAAGTGTGCATGGCGAGCGCGACGAGGCACCACATGCCGATGAGCGTGCCGGGCAGGGTGCTCAAGACTCGTCTCCTCTCCTCCATCGAGGCCGGGCGGGCGGCACCATGCCAGGGCGCGGGCCTGGGCAAGGGGCAGCCAATGGCTCCGCCGTTCCGGCACGCGCATCGCCACCTCGGCCGTCACGCGATCTTTTCACGGGGATGCGGCCAAGGACAATCCATTTTGTGCGTTCTTCGGCCAGCTTGCGCAACCTCACGTCGAGACTGTGCGCGGGCCCCAGGACGGTACGGCAGATCCCGGGCCAGCGATGGTCGGGAGCCCCTGCCAGGTGGTCCCGGTGTGCGGAGACGGCGCGGCGGTCTCCCCGCCGCCCGGGGCGGGTCGAGCAAGCCAACGGGGATCACGCGGAGGATCCTCGGCCGATACCGGCAGAGCCAGCCACTACGGCAGCGGGGAGGCAGGTGCGCGCGCCCGCATCGGCCGCAGGGCGACTCTCTGCGCCATGCTCGGCCGCTCATAGGCGAAGAACATCGTCACGAAGAAGAGGAAGGTTGGACCGGTGAACTGGTAGAGGAGCTCGACCTCCACGAAGGAGCGGACGACGAACAGGATGGCGAGGGCCACGTAGAAGGACGAGGCGATCGTCCCTTCCTCACGGCTGAAGCGCAGGATGCGCAGAACGACGAGCGCGATAGGGCAGGCCAGGACGATCGTACCGACATAGCCGAGGCCGACGGTCGTCTCGATGCACAGGTTGTGGAAATTGAAGCCCGACCGGCTCGGCATGTGGAAGGTCCGCCAGATGCCCTCGGCCTCGACGTAGTCCTGCCGTCAGAAGGCCTGGAAGCCGCGCCCGAGGAGAGGCCGATCCGCGATCAGGGCCGCCGCCCGCTGCCACAGCTCCATGCGCCCGGTCAGCGTCGGGTCCTTGCCGAGCATGTCCTCGATCACGAGGGACCTCGCCGTCTCGCCGAGGGATGCCAGGAGCACGATCAGGGGCAGCAGTGTCGCGCCGACCGCGAAGAGCATCAGCACCCGCTCGCGCGCGGGCAGCCTGGAAAGCGCATGACTCGCCAGCAGCACGACGACGGCGAGGGCGGAGGCCACCGCCGAGCCCGCCGACCGCGCCGTCTGGAGGACCGGCAGCGCGGCCATGAACGAGAACATCGCGAGCAGCTGGGGGGCATGGGGCTGCCTGCGGTCCAGGAGCACAGCCACGCTCGCGAGGACCAGGATCGCAATGTGGCCGGCAAGGGCGTTCTTGGAGTGGAAGATGCCGACGAACTCGACCTTGCGGGTGAGCGGATCCACGATATGGCGGCCGGCCGCGAGCGACAGGAGCATCGTCACCGAGAGCGCGCACACCAGGCCGGAGATGAGGCGCCGCGGGCCAAGCTGCCGCGCCGCGATGCAGGCGCAGCCCACGGTGGCTGCGAATTGCAGCGAGAACCGCAGCGTGGGTGTGGGTGCCTTGGACCAGAGGGTGGAGGCTATGGCGAGGCCCGGCAGGATCCAGACCTGCGGCCAAGCCGACAGGGCCGAGGTGCTCGAGCGCGGAAAGACGGCGAAGAACAGGAGCCACAGGCCGAGGAAGACGTAGGCTCCGACGGATCCGACCCACGCGGCGACCGAAAGTGAGACCGTGCTGGCGACGAAGACGAGCCAGGCAAGGCGGGTGCCGCTGCGGTGCGATTCCATTGCATCCGGGCGAAGGCCCGCCATTGCGATCCCCTACCGGGATTGAGCAGGTAATGGGCGCCTTCGCGCGGCTCGATCTCCTCCCCCGTGATCGTCCGCAGGACGCCATCGCGCAATTCGTAGGCGCTGAGGTGATGGGTGTGGCCGAAGGCGCAGACCCGTGCCCCGGAGACATGCGCGACGATCCCCGGCAGGAAGCGGCGGCGATGGCCATGCGCTGCCGGTCGGTGCCCTGGCGCCGGAAGAGATCGCCGCCGCCACTGCCTTCCTCGCCGGGCCGGAGGCGCGCCACATCTCGGGCGTGACGCTCGACGTGAACGCCGGCCGCTCGGCGCAGCTCCCGGCCTGAGCCGCGTCCGAGCCGCCATCGGGCGCCGGCCCCGTCACCGGCCGGCGCCCCTGCGCTCAGTAGGCCCGGCCCTCAAGCACCTCGGTGGGGATGCGGCGGGGCAGCCACTCGCCGCGCGGCGCCGCGCCGTCGTCGGCGAGGAAGCGCCCGTTCTCGACCACCACCTTGCCGCGCAGGATGGTCATCGAGGGCCAGACGGCGACCTCGCGGCCCTCCCAGGGCGAGTAGTCGGTCTCGTTCAGGGCCTCGGCGCGCACGGTGCGGCGCAGCGACGGGTCGAGGATCGCGATGTCTGCGTCGCTCCCCGGCGCGATCGCCCCCTTGCGCGGGTAGAGCCCCATCACCTTCGCCGCGTTGGTGGAGACCAGGTCCACGAACTGCCGCAGCGAGTAGCCGCGCTTCTCGACCGTCTCGGTGTAGATCACCGCCACGCGCGGCTCGACGCCCGCATTGCCGCCCGTCGTGTCGTCGACCCGCTTGCCCTGCACCTTGACCGCGAGCGAGCAGCAGATCTCGTCCGTCGCCACCGAGCCGATCGAGCCGTCCAGCGTCCCGGCCCACAGCTCCGCTTGGTCCGCCTTCGACTTCAGCGACGGGTAGGTGTGGTAGATCTGCCCGTTCGGCCGGCGGTAGTCCTCGCTGGTGTAGAGCAGGTACTGGTGCAGCGTCTCGCCGTAGATCGGCAGGCCCTTCGCCCGCGCCTCGCGGATCGCGCGCACGCCGTTCGCGGCCGAGACGTGCATCATGTAGAGCGCCGTGCCCGGCACGTGCTCGGCGAGGCGGAGCACCCGGCGGAAGGAGAGGTCCTCCGACAGCGTGTTATGCACCTCCGCCATGTTCTCGAAGCCGGTCCGGCCCTCGCGGATCAGCTTGTCGTACATGTGCATGACGATGTCGTTGTCCTCGGCGTGGATCACGCCGAGGCCGCGCGAGGCGGAGAGGACCTTGAACACCTCCCAGATGTCGCCGAAGTCCACCATGCGGCCGCGGCGGCTCGGGGTGATGTCGGTGGTGAAGATCTTCACCGTCGGATGGCCGGCCTGGATCGCTTCGCCGAGCTGACCGGGCAGGTCGGGCGGCAGGTCGCCCTCGACCATCACATGGAAGGCGTAGTCGCAATGGCAGCCATCGGCAGTCCAGTCGGCGCGGCGCTTCTCGATCGCGCCCTCGATGGTGTTGCCGTGGGTCCAGCGGACGAAGTCGATCATCGTGGTCGTGCCGCCGTGCAGCGCCGCGCGGCTGACCCGCGCCGGGCCGTCGGTCAGGCCCGCCGTGCCGTCCGGGTGGGGGAGGAACCAGAGGCAGTGCACATGCGGGTCAATGCCGCCCGGCATGACGATCTTGCCGGTGGCGTCGATCAGCCGCGCGCCTTCGGGAACCGGGAAGGTCCCGTGCGCGGCGACGGCGACGATCCGCCCGCCGGCGATCGCGACGTCGGCCGGGCCGTCTCCGTGAGGCGTGACGACGCGATCGCCGCGGATGACCAGATCGACCATGATGCATTCCCCCTTCGGACCGGACCGGCGCATGGTCCCGCAGCGGCCGGCGGCGCGCAAGACGTGGCGTCGGCCCACGGCCCACACGCCGGTCGCGCCAACCCTTGCGCGCGGCATCGCGACGGCCGGTCGGTCGCTGCGACCTCGTGCCATCACGCTGCGCAGCCGGTCCACTCGTTCGGCGGTCGCCGCTTCCGCTCGCGCCTCCGCCTAGCGACAGGCGCGCAGCATCTGCTCACCAAGAGGCGTGAGTCGGGCGCCGCCGCTGTCCGTCCCGCCGCAGATGCGCGATGGCGGGGCCGTCGCCGCTTGAGGACTGCACCGTCTCACTGCTGCGGGAGGGGATCCACCTCATGCCGTGGCGGCGCGCCGCCGCCCCGTGACCGGCCGCGGCTTCAGCCTCCCAGCAGGGCCGAGGCGATACCGAAGTAGATCAGCACGCCCGAGAGATCGGCGATGGTCGTGATCAGCGGCGTGCTCGCCGTCGCCGGGTCGAGGCCCAGCCGCGACAGCAGGAAGGGCAGGGAGAGGCCGACGAGGCTGCCCACCAGCACCACGCACACCATCGTTGCGGCCACGACCAGCGCCACCTCGGGCCCCGCGCGCAGGAGGCCGAGGAGGGACACTGCCGCCGCCATGGTGAGGCCAAGCAGTGCCGCCACCATCGCCTCCCCGGCGAGCATCCGGCCCCAGTCGGAGGCGCGCGCCTCGCCGGTGGCGAGCGCGCGCACCATCAGCGTCGCCGCCTGGCTCCCGGCATTGCCGCCACTGCCGATCAGCAGCGGCAGGAACACGACCAGCGACACATGCGCCGCGATCACGTTCTCGAAGGCCGCGATGCCGGTGCCGGAGAGGAGGTTGCCGAAGGCGAGCGCCAGCAGCCAGAGGACGCGCTTGCGATACAGCAGGCCGATGGTCGCCTCACGCAGCGACACGCCGAGGCTCGCCGTGCCGCCGGCCTTGAGGAAGTCGGTCGTCGCCTCGTCCTCGGCGACGTCCATCG
>JADGHI010000201.1 GCA_019689515.1 Acetobacteraceae bacterium
GCCGAGGAAGGGCCCACGAGGGCAACACCCCGCCTATCCCGCGGCGCGTTGGTGCATCCTCCGCCGACGTCGCCAAGCCTCACTGGCCTTTCCCCCGGACCGGCGGCGCCTCCCCCAGCCGATGCGGCGGTCCCGGTTCTCCCGGATTTACCCTCTGAGACTCCGGATGCGCCGACGCCTGTACCGTCGGCCAAGGGGTTGGCATCCTCATCGGAGCCCGTGCTTGCAACGGCACCGCACGGGCCGAAAGGGCCGATTGCAGCTGTAGAGGCCTCATCGCTACCTGGCGTTGCCGCAGCCTCCGCCCTCTCCGGCACAACGGCCTCCGGGCTGGCCGCGGTGGTAGCTGAGACTACCGGCGTGCAGGGACTCGTTGCGCCGCACGCGGCGCCGATGCCTCCCGCGCGCCAGCTCGCACCACAAATCGTCGCGCTCAGCCTCAAGACAGGCGGCGCCGAAGGATCGGCCCCCGGCCGGATTGAATTGCTGCTCGAACCCGCCGAGCTCGGCCGGGTCGAGATCCGCGTCGAGCCCGGTGCAGGCCCCACTGACACGACCGCGGTGCGGATTCTCGCCGAGCGGCCTGAGACATTGGCACTGCTCCAGCGCGATGCGCGCGAGCTGGACCGCGCCCTCAATCAGGCGGGCCTCGGCGCCGACACCGGCACGGGCGGCGGCGGATTCACGCTGAGCTTCGCTCTCGGCAGCGGCGCGAGGCAGGGCAGCGACGGAGAAGGCAGCAGCAGTGACGCGGGCGCGTCCACCGGCCTGAGGCGGCGCGTGATCGCGGCAGGCAACGTCACGGGCACCGCCGCCCCGGCCGTCCACTCCCTCAGAGGCCCGGCCCTCGCCCTCCTCGACATCGCCGTCTGACCCCGCCCCAGAGATAGAGGCCCGCCATGACGACCATCCCAACCACCGCCGGCACCACTCCCTCGATCGCCGCAGCCGCGAGCACCGCGCGCGGCGGGACCGGCGCGACCCTGGGCGACTTCAACGTCTTCCTCAGCCTGCTCACGACCCAGCTGCGGAACCAGAACCCGACCGAGCCCATGGACACCAACCGCATGACCCAGGAGCTCGCGATGTTCGCCTCGGTCGAGCAGCAGACGCTGATGAATCAGCACCTCGAACGGCTCGTGGCGCTGCAGCAGGCGGCCCAGCTCACCGCCGCGGCACCACTCATGGGCCGAGTGGTGGAGGTCGAATCGGACTACCTGCCGCTGCAAGGCGGCACCGCGGCACTGCGCCTGCCACCCGCCGGCGCCGTGACCGAGGCGCGGATCACGATCACCGATTCCGCAGGCCGCGTGCTGCACCAGCAGCGCGTGCCGCTGGCCGCCGGGCAGCGCACCGTCTGGAGCTGGGACGGGCGTGATGCAGAGGGCCGGACCCTGCCGGACGGCGCCTACCACGTGCAGGTCGAGGGCACCGCCGCGGACGGGCTTGCGTCGAGCCCCCTTCCCTTCACCGTCTTCGGAGTCGCCACCGCCGCGGAGCGCCAGGAAGACGGCGCGCTGCGCCTGATGCTCGGTCCGCTCCCCGTCGGCTTCGACAAGGTGCGCGGGGTCGGAGACACGCTCGGCTAAGCGCCGCCGCAGCTGCCGACGCCACGCGGCATCCGACCTCCTCCCGCACCGCCACGGCGCGCTTTTCACGTTAACCGGGGCGCAAGCGGCTTCCGGGCAAGATTTGCCGCTGCGGCAAGTCAACGCCGGGGCGAGAGATTTCCGGGGGGATGAGAGATGCGTCGGATCTGGGGGCCGATGGCGCAGGGCGGGGCCGCATGGGCGGCGTGATCGCGCAATTGCGCGCGCTCGGGCCAGTGCGCCTCGCGGTGCTGGGCGGCGTGGGCGCGGCGGTGCTGGCGCTGCTCGGCTGGCTCGCCCTGCGCGCCGGGGAGCCTCCGATGGCGCTGCTCTACGGCGATCTCGAGGCGCGCGACGCCGCCGCGGTGGTGCAGGCGCTGGAACGCGCGCGCGTGCCCCACCGCCTGGCCGCCGGCGGCGCCCAGGTGCTGGTGCCGGAGGAGCAGGTGCCACGCCTGCGCCTGATGCTGGCACGTGAGGGGCTGCCGCAGAGCGGCTCGCTCGGCGGTGGGACGGTCGGCTACGAGATCTTCGATCGCAGCGAATCCCTCACCACCACGCCCTTCCAGCAGGACATGAACCGGGTCCGCGCGCTGGAAGGAGAGCTGGCGCGCACGCTCCGCGGCCTCGCCGGCGTGCGCGCGGCGCGGGTGCATCTGGTGCTGCCGCGGCGCGAGGCCTTCACGCGCGAGCGCGGCGAGGCGCAGGCCAGCGTCGTGCTCACCATGCAGGGCGCGCAACGCCTCGATGGGGAAGGCGTGCAGGCGGTGCTGCATCTCGTCGCAACCGCGGTGCCGGGGCTGCGGCCGCAGAACATCTCCATCGTGGACAGCCGTGGCGCGCTGCTCGCCCGCGGCGGCGAGGCGCTCTCCGCCGCGCAGTCGGCCCAGACGCGCGACGAGATCCGGCGCGCGCAGGAGCTACGCCTCGCCCGCGCGGTGGAGGAGATGCTCGAGCGCGTCCTCGGGCCCGGCCGGGTGCGCGCCGAGGCCACGGTGGAGCTCGACTTCGACCGAGTGCAGACCACCGAGGAGCGGTTCGACCCGGACAACCAGGTCACACGCAGCCAGTCCAGCACCAGCGAGCAGACCCGCAGCACCGAACCAGGCACGGTCAGCGTCGCGAGCAACCTGCCCAATCCGGACCCCGCCGGCGCCGGCACCGCTGGCAATCAGGAGAACCGCCAGGAGGAGACGATCAATTACGAGATCGGCCGCACCACGCGCCAGGTGCTGCGCGAGGGGCCGCAGCTTCGCCGCCTCTCGCTCGCCGTCCTGGTGGACGGGGTGCGGGAACCGCCCGCCGAGCCCGGCGGCGCCCCGCGCTTCCGCGAGCACAGCGCCGAGGAGCTGGCGCGCCTGACCGCCCTGGTGCGCAGCGCCGTCGGCTTCGATGAGCGGCGCGGCGACCGTGTCGAGGTCGTCAGCATGCGGTTCGCCGATCCGTCCGAGATGGCCGCAGAAGAGCCAGGCTGGATCGAGCGCCTCTTCACCCCGACCACCGTGGCCCGGCTGTTGGAGAGCGGTCTGATCGCCCTGGTGGCGCTGGCGGCGATCCTGTTCGTCGCCCGCCCGATCGCCGGGCGGCTGGCCGTCGCGCTGGCAGGAACCCCGTCGGCGATTGGCGTCCTCAGGGGCACTGCCCCGGCGCTGGCAGGCGCACGCGCGGCGGGCTCGATCCCCGCCGTCCCGGGTGCGGCCGCGGAGGCCCAGCCGGCCGCCGCACTGCCCCCCGGCGATGCCGGCGGCGACGCCCTGGTGCAGCTCGCCAATGTCGAGGGCCAGATGCGCGCCTCCTCCCTCACCCGGCTCGCCGAGCTGGTCGGCCGGCATCCTGAGGAGACTCTCACCGTACTGCGGCGCTGGCTGACACCCCAGGAAGACGACTGACACGACATGCGCCTCACCGGACCGCAAAAGGCCGCGACACTGATGCTCGCCCTCGGCGAGGAACGGGCGGCCGATCTCCTCTCCCGCATGCACGAGGACGAGATCCGCGACATCTCCGTCGCGATGGCCAATCTCGGCACCATCCCGGCCGCGGCCGTCGAGGATCTCTGCCGCGAATTCGCCGAGAGCATCGGCCAGACCGGTGCGCTCATCGGCACCTGGGAGAGCACCGAGCGGCTATTGCTGCGCTCCCTGCCGAAGGAACGCGTCGCCCAGATCATGGACGAGATCCGCGGCCCCGCCGGCCGCACCATGTGGGACAAGCTGGGCAACGTGAACGAGGGGGTGCTCGCCAACTACCTGAAGAACGAGTACCCGCAGACCGTCGCGGTGGTGCTCTCCAAGATAAAGCCGGACCACGCTGCGCGCGTCCTCGCCCTGCTGCCCGACGCCTTCGCGATGGAGGTGGTGATGCGCATGCTGCGCATGGACACCGTCCAGAAGGACGCGCTCGAGGGGCTCGAGCGCACCCTGAGGACGGAGTTCATGTCCAACCTCACGCGCGGGCATCGGCGCGACGCGTACGAGATGATGGCGGAGATCTTCAACAACCTCGACCGCCAGGCCGAGGCGCGCATCCTCGGCGCGCTCGAGGAGCGCAACCGCGAGGCGGCGGAGCGCATCCGGGCGCTGATGTTCACCTTCGACGACCTCGTGCGCCTCGACGGGCCAGCGGTGCAGGCGCTGATCCGGGAGGTGGAGAAGGACCGGCTGGTGCTGGCGCTGAAGGGCGCCAAGGAAGAGCTGCGCGAGCTGTTCCTGCGGAACATGACAGAGCGCGCCGGGAAGCTGCTCCTGGACGACCTCGCGATGCTCGGCCCGGTCCGGCTGCGCGACGTGGACGAGGCGCAGGCAGCGATCGTCGCGACCGCGAAGGACCTCGCCGCGCGTGGCGAGATCACGCTGCGCGACGGGCGCGACGAGGTGATGGTGTACTGAGCGATGCAGACCGAGCTGTTCGAGCCGATCCACCTGCGCCGCACCGAGCCCGGCGGCGGGTTCGTGGCTGCCTCCCTTTTCGCAGTGTCTCCCGCGAGGATGCGCGGCGCGGCGCAGGCCGGCATGGAGCCACCGGGCGGATGGCTGGTGGCCGCGGCCGCCGAAAGCGCCGCGTTGCGGGAGGCCGAGGCGGCAGCCGTGGCCAGGGCGACCGCCGCCCGTGCGGAAGGCTGGGAGGAGGGCTTCGCGGCCGGCCGCGCCGCCGGCCTCGCCGAGGCGGCGGAGCGCGACGCGGCCCGGCTGGCCGCCGCGGCCGAGACGGTGGCGGCCACGCTGCGCGAGGCCACTGGTTCCGCTCGTGCCGTCGCGGCGGCGCATGCCGAGGAGGCAGCGGAGGCGCTGGCGCGATTGCTGCTCGCCGCGCTCGATGCCGCACTGCCCAGAGCGGCGGCCGAACGCGAGGCGGCGGCGTCGCGCCTCGCGGCGCTGATCGCGACGCTGCGCGCCCCTCTGGCGGAGGAGCCGCGCGTCCTGGTGCATGTCGCGCCCGAACTCGCGGAGCCGATGGCAGCGCATCTCGCCGCCCTCGATGCGCGCTTCGAGGTGGCGGCGGACGAAACACTCGCTCCCGGCGACGCGCGCCTCGAATGGCGCGGCGGATCGGCGGAGGTGGTGATGGAAGAGCGGCGGCGCGTGGTCCGCGCGGCGCTCTCCGTCCTTGGTCTGGAGGGGTAGGGCATGACGGCCAGTGGCGGTGGATCGGGCGGCGAGTTCGAGGCGATGTCGGGTGCGGCGACGGCGCCGAGCGCGCTGGCAACAGGCGCGGCAGAGCAGACGCCGATGCCGGCGCGGGCACCTGCAGGCGCCACGGCGGCGCGCGAGCTGGAAGCCGTCTATGACATCCCGGTGCAGGTCAGCGCCGTGCTGGGCCGCGCGACCATGCAGGTTTCGCAGCTCCTCAAGCTCGGCCGCGGCGCGGTGGTTGAGCTCGACCGCAAGCTCGGCGAGGCGGTGGACATCTACGTCAACAACCGGTTGGTCGCGCGCGGCGAGGTGGTGATGGTGGACGACAACCGGCTTGGCGTGACGATGACCGAGATCGTCAAGTCCGACCGGAGCGGGGTGGCGTGAGCCGATGCCGCGGCTGCTGATCGTCGGCTCGCTGGAGGGCGAACTGGGCCAGGCAGCACGCATCGCCACGGCGCGCGGCGCGACGCTCGCCCAGGTCGAGGGCGCCTCGGCCGCCCTCGGAAGGCTGCGCGCGGAGGGCGCAGACCTTGTGCTGTGCGACGTCCGCCACGACGTCGCCTGGCTGATCGGTGCCATGGCGGCGGAGCGCATCGCCTGCCCGGTGGTCGCCTGCGGCCGCAACACGGACGCCGCGGCGGCGGTTCGCGCGATTCAAGCGGGCGCCAAGGAATTCCTGCCCCTGCCGCCGGAGCCGGACCTGATCGCGGCGATGCTGCAATCCGTCGCGGCCGAGCCGGACGGGCCGATCTACCAGGACCCGGCGAGCGCCGCGCTGCTCGCCCGCGCCGCCCAGATCGCGCGCGCGGAGGCGAGCGTGCTCATCACCGGCGAGAGCGGCACGGGCAAGGAGGTGCTGGCCCGCCACATCCACGCTGCCTCGCGCCGCGCGCGCGGACCGTTCGTCGCGCTCAATTGCGCGGCGGTGCCCGAGAGCCTGCTCGAGAGCGAGCTGTTCGGCCACGAGAAGGGCGCCTTCAGCGGCGCCGTCGCGGCGCGCAAGGGCAAGTTCGAGCAGGCCCAGGGCGGCACGCTGCTGCTCGACGAGATCGGCGAGATGGACCCGCGGCTGCAGGCCAAGCTCCTGCGCGCGATCCAGGAACGCGAGATCGACCGCCTCGGCGGCACGCATCCGGTGAAGGTGGATGTGCGCATCCTCGCCGCCACCAACCGCGACCTCGCGCAGGAGGTGGCGCGCGGGCGCTTCCGCGAGGACCTCTACTTCCGCCTCAACGTGGTGCGGCTGCGCATCCCGCCGCTGCGCGAGCGCCCCGCGGACATCCTTCCGCTCGCTGAGCACTTCGCGCGGCGCTACGCCGACGCCAACGGCCTGCCCCGGCGCGGCTTCTCCCCGGCGGCGCGCGCGGCGCTCCTCGCACATCCCTGGCCGGGCAATGTCCGCGAGCTGGAGAACGCGGTGCACCGTGCGGTGCTGCTGGCGGAGGGCGAGGAGATCGGAGAGGCGGCGATCGAGCTCGGCGACGGCGCGGCCACGATCGCTCCCACCGCCTCGGCCGGCGCTTCGGCCGGAGCCAATCCCGCCGTCGCTTCGGCCGGTGCCACGGCCGCCACGCCTGTGGCCGCCCTGGTCGGCCGCAGCGTCGAGGAGGTCGAGCGCGCGCTGATCCTGGAGACCCTCTCGCA
>JADGHI010000202.1 GCA_019689515.1 Acetobacteraceae bacterium
ACGCCACCTCCATGCGACGCGAATCGTCTCCCTGCTGGTGGGCCGCGCCGTGAGGCGCAGGTCTTCCGCGGTTTCCGCCCGCAGGCTGGCGGGTGCGAGGGAGGAACGGAGGCCGGAAACCGCTCTCTCCGCCCCGTTTCTCTCCGAACCTGGCGACTTGGGCGATTGACCAGCCAGGCTGAAAGCCACGGAAATCCTTGGGTTTCTGTGGCAGAAAGGCGGCGGGGTTGGCGAAGCGTATGGGGGGCCATGAGGCTGTCGCCATGACGAGCCCCGCCGCAGCTCGCAGCGCGTGATACGTCTGGTTGTGATCAAACGTCATCACCCGCATCCTATGCGGATGCGATACATTGACACTGGAGTCCGCGACCCTGCTCACGCCTTCGGGACATGGCTGGATACGGCAGTGCGGAGCGACCCGTCGATCGCCGAAGTGCGCTGGCAGTCCGGCTATTTCGGCGCGGAGATCCTGCCCTACTTCGCACCTGCTATGGCGCGGCTTCGGCGGAGCGGCGGAACCGTCCGCGTCCTTGTCGGGTCGAATGACGGAACCACGCGGCAGAGCGACGTGGCGGCCCTGCTCGCGGCGGTAGGCCCAGCCCGCCCCGGGCTCCGGGTCGGGGTCGTGTCGTTCGCTGACGGCTACTTCCACCCCAAGACGGTCCACCTCGTCCGCAACGACGGGTCCGCCGCTGCCTACATCGGTTCGGCGAACCTCACCGGCGCCGGGGCGGCGCTGAATGTCGAGGCCGGCATCGTGCTCGACACCCGCGACGGCGACGACCGCCGCGTGCTGGAGGCGGTCAGGGCCGCAGTCGATTGGTGGTTCGCCGCGCGGAGACCCGGCCTGCACCTCATCTCCACGGCCGCCGACCTCGCCGCGCTCGCCCGAGCCGGCGTTCTCGACGTCCCCCAGCCGCCCAGACCACGGCCGGCCGCCACCCGCTCCGGGGCTGGCGGTCGCGGTCCGTCGCTTCGGCCCTTGCTGAGTCTCCCGGGGTCCGCACCGCCGCCCTCCCCGCGGCCGTCGTCGGTAGGCCCAGGCGTTCCGGCACCAGTGCGTTGGACGAAGAAGCTCTCGGCCTCCGACGCCCAGCGGAAGACGACGGGGAACCAGCGCGGTAGCATCACCCTCGTGCAGGCAGGGGCCCCGATCGACCCGAAGACCTACTTCAGGAACGTCCTGTTCGGTGGTGTGACCTGGAGACGCGGGGCGACCGCGACTGGCCAGCCCCTCGAAACCGCGCGGATGAGGCTCGAGGTGGATCTCCTCGGGCAGCGCCGCCGGCACATGGATCTCGAGGTGACCTATGCGCCCAACCGTGAGGCCGCGCAGTCGAACTACACGACCCTCCTGCACCTAGGTCAGCTCAGCAAGGACTTCGCTGCGCAGGACATGACGGGAAAGCAGCTAACCATCGAGCGGCGCGCCGACGGCACCTTCGGCCTCTCTATCCGGTAGACGGAGCCGTAGGAAGGCCGGTCGCACCTACGCTGGCACCGGCACTGCGCGGGCCAGAGCGACGTCTCCGGCCGAGAGACCGAAGAGGGCCGAGACGCGGGCCTCGACCTGGTCGCGCAGCGCGGCCGCGGTGCGCTCGTGCAGGTCCCGCTGGTGCGGGGTGCGTGCCGCCCGGGCCGCGTCGTTGGCCGCGATCACGCCGCGCACGAGCTCCTCCACCTCGGCGCGCTCGCGATCGCCTGCCGCCGGCACCGGCAGGTGCTCGATGAACTGCTTGCCGTGGGAGTAGTAGCCCCCGCGGAAGGTGCTGGTATTGGTCCGGACCATCGCCTCGCAGAGCGGATGGTGCAGCACGGCCAGCAGGTAGGCGATGCTCTCCCGTACGCCCGGTCGCGGCCTGATCATATAGTATGGGCCGTTGCCGCCGCCCGTGACGACGATGTTGTCCTCGTCGTAGGCGTAGCGGGCCTCGAGCGACAGGATCGGCAGGATGATCTTGGGGCTGTCGAACTTTGTCAGGCTCTGCGACCTGCCGAACTGATAGAACTGGCGCGTGCCGTCGGCTCCGCCCGTGATGCTGCGCCGTTCCAGCTCTTCGCGCCGCGCTAAGAGGTAATCCCAACAGCCGGGGAACCGGCGGGCCATGTCGTCCGGCTGGATAAGTCGCGCTTCAGTGCGCCGGGGACCTGCCACCAGCTCGTATGGGAAGATCATCCAGCGATTCGCCTCGGCGCGAGCGTAGGGAAAGAGCGGCGCGTCCAGCATGCAGGGCCGCAGGACCCCGCGCTCGATTGGCCAATCCCGCCCGTTCCACCTGAGGGTCACGGTCTCCGCCGTCTCCGCCGACGCCTCGAAGATGTAGACGGCATCCGCGCTCGTCTGCACCCCGACGAATATCTCCGCCACCTGGCCGAGCTGCGCAGGGCACGCCGCCCGCACCCGCGTGAAGAGGTCGCGCGTGGCCGCGTCGGCGAACTGCCAGGCGTCGGCCCCGAGCTCGGCTGCCGGAACCGTCGCGAAGTGACCCGGGGCGCCGTAGCGCCAGGCTTCGAGCGCCTCCACCCGCTCGATCTCCACGGTCGCGGATCCTCGGCGATCCAGGACCAGGATGCAGGTGTAGTTGGTAGCCCGACGTCCGAAAACCTGCTGCACGCCGAAGTGCACGACCCTCTCGAGGCACCGGCCAGCGGCCAGCAACTGGCGCAGCGCGCGTCCGGCCTGGATGGTCATGAACTTGTGCGGGACGATCATGCCGATCCGACCGTCCCGTGGGACGAGCGTCAGGGCGCGTTCGACGAACAGCGCGTACTTGTCGAAGTTGTCCTGGTGCGCCGTGCCATAGGGTGACCTCGGGTCCTGGTAGAATGCGGCCTCCTCCGGCGAGTAGGCCACCATGTTCTGGATGCGGGTGTAGGGCGGATTCCCGACGATGACGCTGAAGCCGCCCCGCGCCATCTCCGTTGGGAACTCCGCGGCCCACGCGAAGGGGTTGACCTTCTCCAGCAGGGTCGGGGGCAGCGGCCCGCGCACAGCCGCCCACTCGGCCGGGCTCACCAGGCTGTTGCCGGCGCGCAAGATCGTGTCGAGCGCGGGAAGCGCCGCGCGTCGCCGGCTCGCCACGTACTCCCGCAGCCCTTCGGCCGTCTCGTCCTCGATCAGCTTCAGCAGCAGGCTGAAGCGCGCCACCTCCACGGCGTTGGGGTCGATGTCCACGCCGCGGATGTGCGCGAGGAGGATGCGTCGCTTCTCCTCGAAGAGCAGATGCCACTGCCCCGCTACGCCCTCGTAGATCGTCCGCCCGACGTGGCGGCTGCGGTCGTTGGCGAGATACCAGCTCAGGTAATGCTCGAGCAGGCGCTCGTACGCCGAGAGGAGAAAGATGCCGGAGCCGCAGCAAATATCGGCGACGGTGAAGGACGCCAGCTCGGTGGGTCCCTTGCCGCTCAGGGCTGGGCCGAGCGTGCGCTCGACGATCGCGTCGGCCACGTGGCGCGGAGTGGGTACTACGCCGCCACTCTCGCGGACCTCCGGCTTGCTCACGATCCGCACGGCGCCGCCGTCGACGGTGATGACCTCGCCGAGGAACTGCTCGTAGATTTCGCCGAGGACCTCCGCCTCGACCACCGAGAAGGTGTACGGGCTCTGCGGGTAGTAGAGCTCGGCGATGATGCCTTGGAGCACGGCGTCGCTGACGCGGATGCCGAGCCGCGCATCGTCCAGGAGGCGGAAGAGGCCGGAGTTGTAGAAGGCGTCGGCGCGCCGCAGCTCGGCCATCAGGGCGTCGAAGGTGTTCCCGCCGGCGAGGGCCCGGAGGGTCTCGTACCTCTCGATCTCCCGGTCCTCGCAGATGCGAAGAAAGACGATCCGGGAGAGGAAGATCTGGACCGCGTAGGTCAGCTCGGCGGCGCTGAGGCCGGGCGTGTTGGTGTGGATATCCACAGCGAGGCGTTCGCGCCAGGCGCGCACCTGGCGGAGGAAGAAGTCGTCGAACTGCTCGGCGCCGTGCCGGGTCGCGTCGACGGCGAAGCGGCGGTCAAAGTCGCCGGAATAGACGGCGGCACGCGACAGCAGCGACCACAGCTCTTCGAAGCGCGCCTCGAACTCGTCGTAGCGGACCAACAAGAGGCGGGCGACGTGCGCCTCGTCGGTCTCCGTCGGGCGCGGGACGCAGTCGTAGACCGCCAGCTGGTGGAAGTTTGTCAGGACGGCAATCGGCAGGCTCGCCGAGTAGCCGTAGCGCCGCGTCTGAAACGCTGCCTCGCGGTTCCGATCGATGCGGATGCTCGGCTTCTTCGCCTCGATGAACAGCTTGCGCTGCCGTGCCAGGCGCAGCTCGTAGTCCGGCTTCTTGGAGAGCCTCTCCTCGGCCACCTCAACCGTGGCCTCCTCGATCACCTCACGCAGACCGAGCGGCTGGCCGGCCGCGTTGTGAACGTCCCAGCCAAACGCCTCCAACAGCGGGGTGATGAAGTCGGTGCGCGCCTGGGTCTCGTTGTAGGTCGGCAGGAGGTAATCGGCTTCGTGGCGCCGGAACGCTTCGACCAGCGCGGCGACGCGCGCGCGGGCCGCCGCTTTCAGCTCGTCCTCCGTCACGCGCCGCCATCCTGGGCGGCGGTTCCCCGGCTGCTACGCCGCCGGGCCATCCGACGGTCGCGCATCTTCGTCCAAATGTCGCGCAAGAGACCGCAATCCGCAGCCGACAGGCCCATGTGGCCCATCAGCACAATGCGCGCATTCTCTTCGAGCACATCGCTGAGCCGGCCGGCGCGGATGAGACGGTCCGCCTCAGCGAGCGGCATGGCGCCGTTCAGCTTCGCCGGCATCAACAGGCGCTCGGCTTCGGTCGGCTCAAGCTCGAGAACGCCGCCGCCGTAGCTTCGGCCCTCGATCTCCGCGGAAGCAGCCGTCAGCCACGTGTAGGTGTTTGCGATCACCCGCTCCGGCTTGGCGGTCTTGCAGGAGAGGCGGTGAATCGTGTCGGTCGAGGTCGCGCCCGAGGTGTTCAGGACAATGCGCGGGAAGTCGTAGATCTGGCGGAAGACAAAGCCGTCCGGCGACCAGACCGCTGGCACAGTGTACCACGGGGTGCGGATCGAGCACTTGTAGCCCTTGTGGTAGTTCTTTGCCTCGCCGGACCGGATGTAGCGGCGCAGCGTCTCCGTCAGCTGACCGGCCTGGTCCGCGGTGATGTGCAGCAGGTGCACGCGGTCGCCGGCGGCGGCGAGCGCTTGCCAGTCCGCCTTCCCCAGCCGCGAGCCCTTCAGCTGCACGGAGCGCGAGACGAGGGGTGTCGTGTAGCCGACCAACCCGAGCTCTTCGACCTGCTCGCTGGTGAGGACAAAGAACTCGTTCTTGCCGGTGACGACGCCGACATCGACGCTCGCGTGCGTCGCCATGGCCGTCGTGATCTCCGCCTCGCGGAGCTCGCGCATGAAGGCGATCTCCCGCTCGGTGAGGAAGTATTTCAGCCACTTCTCGCTGTCGTGGCGGATGGTCTTCGGCTGCGCGGCACCCAGGAGGGCGCTCGGCTCCTGCCGGATGACTTCGGCGACAGTCGCCGCCTCAGTCAGGGTGACGCGGCAGCTGTTGGCTTCGGAGGCCTCGGCAAGCGCGCCGTCGGCCAACAGCAGGACCACTTCCTGCTCGGCCCTCTCGAAGAAGAGCTCATTGCAGGCCACGATGTCGATACGGGCGAAGCGATCCGTCAAGAAGGACCGCAGCTGGGAGGCGTACGTGACTTGCAGCAGCTCCGCGGGCAACACCAGCGCCATGCGCCCCCCGGGACGCAGGCTCGCCGCCGCAGCGACGACGAACGGCACCCAGATGTTGGTCAGGCGGTTCGGCGACAGGCCGAGCCCCCCCATGATCGCCATCGCGCGGCTGCGGTGGGGCTCCGGGAAGGTCTGGTAGCGGATGAATGGCGGGTTGCCGACAACCACGTCAAAGGCCGGCTGCTCGCTCTCTTGCCACCAGCCGAAGAAGTCGGCGGTCCTCACCACGTCCTGGCCGCGGAGCCCGAGTTCCGGCCGGAGGCGATGCCGCGCGCGCTCGGCTTCCGCGGCGAGGATCTCGATGCCCGTCAGCCGGTCGGCGATTTCCGGGCCGCGCAACCCGAGCTCCGCGAAGCGCGCAGCGGCAGCGGCGAGAAACGCGCCGTCGCCGCAGCTCGGTTCCAGCACTCGGTCCGCTGCGCTGCGGATGGCCCAGGCGCAAAGCCAAGCGGCGACGTCACCCGAGGTGTAGTAGCCGCCGCGCAGCTTGTCGGGATCAAGGTCGGTGAACCGCCCGCTGTGCGATGCGTTCGCCGACGGCCTGGCTATGCGACGAGCCTTGGGAAAGAGTGCGAGCTGCTTCGTCATTCCTTCCCCACGTGCAGAAGCGGCATGTCGTCTCTCAGCAGGCGCTCAATCGCCTCGCGGACGATCCATGCGACAGAAACGCGATTCTTCCGCGCAAGCTCGCTCAGATGCTGGTACTGATCTGCGGTGAGGCTGACGGAAAGCCGGTGCGGGGACTTCTCGGCCATGAGTTGTTTCTTGGGGCCTCGCATGGTGGTCACGTCCTGCACCGATATGCACCACTCTACACCACAGCGGTGCATCCCGCAAGGGAGCTCTCAGGGGCCTGCCTTGCGCTGACGGTCGCCGCTCGTGAAGTGCTGCCTTTGGCGGCTCCACTCAATCGGGATTGGCTCGATCATCGCCGGTAAATCTACGCTTGGTGCCTGCGATCCGTTCAGGATTGCCTCCACCACCTCGGGCGCCAGCAGCGTGAGGTTCAGCACCCGCCCGACATAGGCCCGATCGACACCCTCCGCGGCAGCGAGCTCGCGGATCGAGGCGTACCGCCCCTCCTCCAGCATGCGCCGCCACCGGAATGCCCGCGCCAGCGCCTTCACCAGC
>JADGHI010000203.1 GCA_019689515.1 Acetobacteraceae bacterium
GGCCATGGTGTTCCAGGAGCCGATGACCAGCCTCAACCCCGCCTTCACCGCGGGCGAGCAGGTGGCGGAGGCGCTGCGCCTGCACCAGGGCCTGTCGCACCGCGAGGCCGCCGCCCGCGCGGTGGAGATGCTGACGCGTGTGCGCATCCCGGATGCTGCGCGGCGGGCGCGGCAGTATCCGCACCAGCTTTCCGGCGGGATGCGCCAGCGGGTGATGATCGCGATGGCGCTCGCCTGCCGGCCCCGGCTGCTGATCGCCGACGAGCCGACCACCGCGCTCGACGTGACGGTGCAGGCGCAGATCCTGGCGCTGATCGACGAGCTGAAGCGCGAGACCGGAACGGCTGTAGTGCTGATCACCCACGACCTCGGCGTCGTCGCCGATCATGCCGAGGAGGTGGCGGTGATGTATGCCGGTCGCCTGGCGGAGCGGGCGCCGGCCGCGGCGCTGTTCGCCATGCCGCAGCACCCCTACACGGTCGGCCTGCTTGGCGCCGCGCCGCGGCTTGGCGGCGCTTCCGGCAGGCGGCTGGCGAGCATCGAGGGCACCGTGCCCGACATGGCGCGCCCGCCCCCCGGCTGCCGCTTCGCACCGCGCTGCCCGTTTCGCGTCGCGCGCTGTGTCGAGGAGGCGCCGCCTCTCGCCGAGGTGGCACCGGAGGGCCATGCCAGCGCCTGCTGGCGCGCCCCGCTCGACCGCGTCCTGGAGGACGCCGCATGAGCACCGCTGCCGCGCCGCCGCTGCTCGAACTCGACGGCCTGGTGAAGCACTTCCCGGTGCGGGATGCACTCGGGCGGCGCCGCGGCGCGGTGCGCGCGGTGGACGGCGTCTCGCTGGCCGTGCCGGAGGGCACGGTCCTCGCCATCGTCGGCGAGAGCGGCTGCGGCAAGTCCACGCTCGGCCGCCTGGCGCTGCGCCTGATCGAGCCCGACGCCGGGACGGTCCGCTTCGCCGGCGAGGACCTCGGCGCGCTCTCGCCGCGTGCGCTGCGCGCCAGACGGCGCGATATGCAGCTCATCTTCCAGGATCCCTTCGCCAGCCTGGACCCGCGCATGACGGTGGAGGACGCGGTGGCCGAGCCGCTGCGCCTGCACGGCATCGTTCCCCGCGCGCGCGAGCGCGAACGGGTGGCGGAGCTGCTCACACGCGTCGGGCTGCGGCCCGAGCACGCTCGGCGCTGGCCCCATGAATTCTCCGGTGGCCAGCGCCAGCGCATCGCCATCGCCCGCGCGCTCGCCTCCGGTCCGCGCCTCGTCATCGGCGACGAGCCCGTGAGCGCGCTCGACGTCTCGGTGCAGGCGCAGGTGATCAACCTGCTGCAGGACCTGATCCGCGACCTCGGCCTGACCTTCGTGCTGATCAGCCACGACCTCGCCGTGGTGCGCCACATCGCCGATCGCGTCGTCGTCATGTATCTCGGCCGCATCGTCGAGGATGGGCCGACCGAGGCGGTCTTCGCCGCTCCGCGCCACCCGTATACGCGCGCTCTGCTCGCCGCCGTGCCGGGGCAGGGGAGAGCAGGGGCGCCGCCGCTGGAGGGCGACGTGCCGAGCCCGGTCAACCCGCCCCCTGGCTGCCGCTTCCACACCCGCTGCCCTTTCGCCGAGGCGGTCTGCCGCGAGCTGGATCCGGAGCTCGTCGGAGGGGCGGCCCACCGAGCCGCCTGCCACCTCCAGGACCGTCTGCCCCCCGCCGTCGCGCCGGCCGAGGTGGACACCGGTGGCGAAAGGCTGCGCCGGCTGCAATCCTTCTTCCAGGCCGGCTCGCCGCAACAGGCGCCAGCGGCGGCCGGCACCACCGAGACGCAACGGGAACCGTGGGGAGCTTCCGCATGAGGACGATAATCGCCGCCGCGCTGGCGCTGGGCGCTGCCACCGCGCTGCTCACCGGCACGGCGCAGGCGCAGCCTCAGCAGCAGCATCTGCGCATCGCGCTGCGCGAGGATCCGGACATCCTCGACCCCACCCTGTCGCGCACCTATGTCGGCCGCATCGTCTATGCGGCGCTGTGCGACAAGCTGTTCGACATCGACGAGCAGCTGCGGATCGTCCCGCAGCTCGCCACCGCGCACCGCTGGGAGGACCCGCGGACGCTGGTCATCACCCTGCGCGAGGGTGTGCGCTTCCACGATGGGGAGCCGCTCGACGCCGAGGCGGTGCGCTACTCGCTGATGCGCCACCTGACCATGCAGGGCAGCTTCCGCCGCAGCGAGATCAACACGATGGAGTCGGTCGAGGTGGTGGACCCGCGCACGGTCCGCATCCGCCTCAAGGAGCCCTCCGCGGCGTTCCTCTCCCAGCTCACCGACCGCGCCGGCATGATCGTCTCGCCCAAGGCGGCCGAGGCGATGGGCCGGAACTTCGGCACCCGTCCGGTCTGCGCCGGGCCCTTCCGCTTCGTCGAGCGCGTCGCGCAGGAGCGGATCGTGGTCGAGCGCTTCCCGGAATACTGGGACGCCGGCCGCATCCACCTGAACCGGATCACCTACCTGCCGATCCCGGACAACACGGTGCGCATGGCGAACCTGCAATCCGGCGCGGTCGAATTCGGCGAGCGCATGGAGCCGGACGATATCCAGGCGATCCGGCGCGACCGGCGCCTGCGCGTCGTCGCCGTGGACGAGCTCGGCTGGCAGAGCCTGCAGATCAATGTCGGCAACGGCCCGCGCGCCAACACTCCGCTCGGCCGCGATCCGCGCGTGCGCCATGCGCTCGAGCTGTCGCTCGACCGCCAGGCGATCGTGCAGGTGGTCTATGAGGGCGCGTACACCCCGACCGTCCAGCCCTTGCCGCCGGCGAACCCCTACCATGTCGCCTCCCTCCGTCCCGAGCCGCGCAACGTGGAGCGCGCTCGCGCCCTGCTGCGCGAGGCCGGCGTGACCACGCCCCTGCAAGTCGAGCTGGCGGTGCCGAACAACCCGGATCTGCGCCAGGTCGGCGAGGTGATCCAGGCGATGGCGAGGGAAGCGGGCTTCGACATCCGGCTGCGGGCGGTCGAATTCGCCTCCGGCCTGCAGGCGGCGCAGCGCGGCGAGTTCGAACTCTGGCTCGTCGGCTGGTCGGGCCGCGTGGACCCGGACGGCAACATCTATTCCTTCTTCGTTACCGGCGGCGGACAGAATGACGGGCGTTATTCCAACCCGGAGGCGGACCGGCTGATGAACGCCGCGCGCGCGGAACTCGACCAGGAGAAGCGCAAGGCGCTCTACGAGCAGCTCCTGCAGATCCTGGTCCGCCAGGACCGGCCGCGGCTCTTCCTCTGGCACCGCAAGAACATCATGGTGCACTCGGCACGCCTGACCGGCTACCGGCCGGTGCCCGACGGGCTGATCCGGGTGCAGGGCCTGCGGTTCGAGTAACCGGCGCCGTACATGTGGGCATGGCTGCTGAAGCGGCTGGGGCAGATCCTGCCTACGCTGCTGGTCCTCTCCTTCCTGATCTTCGGGTTGCAGCAGCTCATGCCCGGCGACCCGGCGCTGATCCTGGCCGGCGAGGAGCGCGGCGACCCGCAGGTGCTGGCCCAGATCCGCGCCGAGCTCTGGCTCGACCGGCCGCTCTGGGAGCAGTACCTGCACTGGCTCGGCAATGTGCTGACCGGGGATTTCGGCTTCTCCTGGCGCATCCGCATGCCGGTGGCGGAGCTGATCCTCCAGAAGCTTCCGGTCACGGCGCAGCTCGCGATCATGGCCTTCCTGATCGGCACGCTGATCGGGGTGCCGATGGGGATCCTCTCCGCGGTCCGGCGCGACCGGCTGGCGGACTGGCTGGCGAATGCGGTCGCGCTGTTCGGCATCTCGACGCCGAATTTCTGGTTCGGGATCATGCTGATCCTGCTGGTCAGCGTGCAGCTTGGCTGGCTGCCGCCCTCGGGCTACGTGCCGCTGACCGAGGATTTCTGGCAGTCCATCGCGACGACGATCATGCCGGCCTTCGTCCTCGGCACCAACGTCGCCGGCGTGCTGATGCGCCACACCCGCGCCGCCATGCTGACGGCGCTCTCGCAGGACTACATCCGCACCGCGCGCGCCAAGGGCCTGACGGAGCGCGTCGTGGTCTGGAAGCACGCGCTGCGCAACGCGCTGATCCCCGTCGTCACGCTCGGCACCATCGAACTCGGCCGCCTGCTCGCCGGCGCGGTGCTGACCGAGCAGATCTTCACCATCCCGGGCTTCGGCAAGCTGGTGGTGGATGCGGTCTTCAACCGTGACTATCCGGTGGTGCAGGGCGTGGTGCTGACCACCGCGCTGATCTTCGTGCTGCTCAGCCTGGTCGCCGACCTCCTCTACATGGCGATCAACCCGAGGCTGCGCCAGGCATGAGTACCACCGTCGCGACTCCCGCCTCTGTCGAGCGTGGCGAGAGCCCGGCGCGGCGTGCCGTCCGTCGATTCCTCCGCCACCGCATCGCGGTGTTCGGGCTGGCGGTGATCGTCGTGTTCGTGGCCGTGGCGCTGCTCGCGCCCTGGATCGCGCCCTACGACCCGGTGCAGACCTCCTGGACCGCGATCCGCAAGGCGCCCTCCGCCGCGCACTGGTTCGGCACGGATGAGAACGGGCGCGACGTGCTCTCCCGTGTGATCTGGGGTGCGCGGGCGAGCCTGATGGCCGGCGTCGTCTCGGTGCTGGTCGCGGTGGCGATCGGGGTGCCGATCGGGCTGATCGCCGGCTTCGCGGGAGGGTGGACCGACGCGGTGCTGTCGCGCATCGCCGATGCGATGCTCTCCGTCCCGTTCCTGATCCTGGCGATCGCGCTCGCCGCCTTCCTCGGCCCGGCGCTGGAGAATGCGATGATCGCCATCGCCATCACCTTCAGCCCGGTCTTCGTCCGCCTCGCCCGCGGCATGGCGCTGGACGCGAAATCCACCGACTGGGTGGAGGCGGCGCGCGCGCTCGGCAACCCGCCCTGGCGCATCGCCGTCCGGCACGTGCTGCCCAACATCATCCCGCCGCTGCTGGTGCAGGGCACACTCGCCATTGCCGAGGCGATCATCGCGGAGGCGGCGCTCTCCTTCCTCGGCCTCGGTCAGCAGCCCCCGGCGCCCTCCTGGGGCAGCATGCTGAACAGCGCGCAGCGCTTCCTGGAGAACGCGCCCTGGCTCGCGATCTTCCCGGGCGCGGCGATCTTCCTGGTGGTGCTGTCCTTCAACCTGGTCGGCGACGGGCTGCGCGACGCATTAGACCCGCGCGCTGATCGACGGTAGCCGACGGCGGGGCCAGCCATCCCGCGTGCCACCCGGCCGCTTTGCCGCCCGGTATTGGACTGCACTCATAGGGCAGCAAGCCTATGCCATCTGCTCCCGCTTGTGCGCCACCAGCGCCATCAGCCGCCGGTCGCGCCACGCGCTGCGCTCCTCGATCCGCTCCAGCGGCAGCGCCGCGCGCCGTTCCGCTGCCACGCGTGCCACGGTCGGCGCGTCGTAATCATACGGCGCCTGCTCCTGCGTGATTCCGCCCATCAGCGGCCCGAACCGCGCCACGTAGTCCGCCACGCCGCCCGGCGCGTTCAGGTCTATGGTCTCGAACGGTCCCATGAAGGACCAGCGCAGGCCGAGCCCGTCCCGCACGCAGCGGTCCACGTCCTCCACGCTCATCACGCCGTCACGCACCAGCCGGAACGCCTCGGCCACCAGCGCCGCCTGCAGGCGGTTCAGCACGAAGCCGCGCGTCTCCTTGAGCGCGGTCACCGGCACCTGGCCGACGCGCTCCATCAGCGCTCGCGTGCGCGCCACCACCGCCGGATCGGTCCAGGGCGCGCCGACCAGCTCGACCAGCGGCACCAGGTAGGGCGGGTTCACCGGATGCGCGACGAGGCAGCGCGCCCGGCCCGCCAGACCCTCGGTGAAGGCGCTCGCCGGGATGCCGGAGGTCGAGCTCGCCAGCACCACCTCGCGCGGGCAGAGTGCATCCAGCCGCGCGAAGAGCTCCCGCTTCACCTCTACCCGTTCCGGCCCCTGCTCCTGCACATGGGTTGCGCTGTGGATCGCCGCCTCCAGCGTCGGCGCCGCGGTGACGCGTGCGGCGACCTGCTCCGGCGCCTCCGCGATCAGCCCGGCGGCGCGCAGATCCGCCAGCCGTTCCAGGATCGTGCCGCGCGCTGCCTCCGCCACCCCCTCGGCCGGGTCCCACAGCGTCACCGGCAGCCCGGCCCGCGCGAAGACGATCGCCCAGGCGCGGCCGATCAGCCCCGCGCCCACCAGTGCCACACGCTCCGCCGGTGATTCCGCCGCGCCCATGCTATTGCGTCCCTGTCATCGGCGCCCCGGTTGATCGTCGCGCCCGTGCCACCGATCTAAGGACGCGCCATGGCCACGCGCAACGACGCCCCGCGCTTCGGCAGCCGCTACACCGCCGCGCCGCGCAATGACGGCGCGCGACCGGACGCCGTGCGCAACGACCGGCCCGCTTCGGAGCAGGACCGCTCCATTCTGCTCGGCGGCTTTCCCCTGCCGTTGCGCCGCGCCTGGGGCATGGGGCTGCTTGGCCTGACCCTCTGGCTCGCCAGCGTGATCGCGCTGTTCCACTGATGCCAGAGCCATCCCGCCCTTCCTCCGCCGTGCCCGGCCTCGACAGCCGCTGGCTCGGCGAGCAGCTCCGGCGCCAGCGCACCCTCTGGCGCGGCCTTCTGCTCCCGGCCTTCTCCGCGCCGCTCTGGCTCGACGTGCCGCTGGAGTTGATCTTCGGGCGCGATCCCAAGCATCTCGTCGGCACGCTGCTCGGCATCGGCCTGCCCTGGCTTGCCGTCGCGGCGCTGCGACGGGGGCAGCGCGGCGACACGAACCGGGCGGCGGTGATCATGGGCGTCGCTACTGGCCTCACCGCCGGGCTGTCGGCCGGCATGCC
>JADGHI010000204.1 GCA_019689515.1 Acetobacteraceae bacterium
ACTCAGGCGGGCACCACCCGCCCCTCGCGCAGCGTCACGATCCGGTCCATCCGCCGCGCGAGCTCCGGGTTGTGCGTCGCGACCAGCGCGGCGGCGCCCTGGTGGCGCACCGCGTCGAGCAGCTCCGCGAAGACGCGGTCGGAGGTGGCGACGTCGAGATTCCCGGTCGGCTCGTCGGCCAACAGCAACCGCGGCGCGTTGGCCAGGGCGCGGGCGATGGCGACGCGCTGCTGCTCCCCGCCGGAGAGCCGCCCGGGGCGGTGGTGCTCGCGCCCGCGCAGGCCGAAGGCGTGCAGCAGAGCCCGCGCGCGCTCCCGCGCGGCGGAACGCGGCACGCCGGCAGCGAGCTGCGGCAGCACCACATTCTCCTCCGCCGTGAATTCCGGCAGCAGGTGGTGGAACTGATAGACGAAGCCGATGGTGGAGCGGCGGATGGCGGTGCGGGCGTCGTCCGGCAGGCGCCCGGCCGCCTTGCCCTCGATGTAGACCTCCCCGCCATCAGGCTTCTCGAGCAGGCCGGCGAGGTGCAGCAGCGTGGACTTGCCGGTGCCCGAGGGGGCGACGAGGGCGATGATCTCGCCCGCGTGCAGGGTCAGGTCGGCGCCGGTCAGCACCGGCAGCTCGCCCGCCTCAGTGCGGTAGCGGCGCTCCACGCCTTCGAGGCGCAGCGGCGCAGCGGTGGTGGCGGCGGCGTCACTCACTGCGCAACGCCTCGACGGGATCGAGCCGCGCCGCGCGCCATGCGGGATAGACCGAGGCGAGCAGGCTGAGGCCGAGGCTCATGCCGGTTACCTGCATGACCTCGCCGGGGTCGGTGACGGCGGGCAAGCGGGAGAGGAAATAGACCGTCGGGTCGAAGATCACCGTCCCCAGGATCCATTGCAGGAACTGGCGGATGTTCTCGATATAGGCGCAGAACACCAGGCCGAGCAGGACGCCCGCCAACGTCCCGATCACGCCGATCGCCGTGCCGGTGATGAGGAACACGCGCAGCACCGCGCCCTGGGTGGCACCGAAGGTGCGCAGCACGGCGATGTCCTTCCGCTTGTCCTTCACCAGCATCACCTGGGTCGTGACGATGTTGAAGGCGGCGACCAGGATGATGAGCGAGAGGATGATGAACATTACGTTCCGCTCGACCTGGACCGCCTGGAAGAAGGAGTTGTTCGCCTGCTCCCAGGAGACGATGCGCACCGGCGGCCCGTCGGTGAGCGCGCGCGCGATGGCGCGCTGCATCTCGCGCACACGGTCCGGGTCCTGGACGAAGACCTCGACCTGGGTCGCGGCGCCGGGGACCTGGAAGAAGATCTGCGCCGCCTCCAGGGGAAGATAGACGAAGCTCGAGTCGTACTCGTGCATCCCCGTGTTGAACAGCGCGACGACCTGGTAGGAGCGCACGCGCGGCACAGTGCCCATCACGGTCGTGCGGCCCTGAGGCGAGACCAGGGTGATGCGGTCGCCCACCATCACCCGCATGCGCTGGGCGAGGCCGGTGCCGATGACGATCGCGTCCTCGCCCCCGAACTCGCTCAGGTCGCCGGCGCGGATGTTGTCGGCGATGATCCGCTTCGCGCGCAGGTCGTCGGGGCGGATGCCGCGGGCGAGGCCGCCCGAGGCGCCGCCGGGTTCCGAGGTGATGAGCGCCTGGCCCTCGACGATCGGCGTCGCCGAGACGACGCCGGGGAGGCCGCGGATCCGCCCGGCGACCGCGTCGAAGTCGCGCATCGGGCCGTCCGCGGCGAAGACGCCGATGTGGCCGTTGAGGCCGAGGATGCGGCCGAGGAGCTCCTGTCGGAAGCCGTTCATCACGCTCATCACGATGATGAGCGTGGCGACGCCGAGGGCGATGCCGATCAGGCTGAACCAGGCATTGAAGGAGACGAAGCGCTCGCCCTTGCGCGCGCTGAGGTAACGCGCGGCGACGCTGCGCTCGAACGGGCCGAACATCGGCGGGCGGAAGGCGACAGGCGGGTGCGGGTCCTGGCGCATCCTAGCCGCGGATCTTCGCCACCGCGTCCTCGAGCGAGACCTCCTGCCGCTCGCCGGTCGCGCGCCGCTTCAGCTCGACGCGGCCGTTCGCCGCGCCGCGCGGGCCGACGATCGCCTGCCAGGGGAAGCCCATCAGGTCGGCATCGGCGAATTTCACGCCGGCGCGCTCCTCGCGGTCGTCGTACACCGCCTCGCCATCGAGCGCGGCGTAGAGCCGTTCGCACAGCGCGTCGCAGGCGGCGTCGCCGCGCTTGAGGTTGAGGATCGCCGCCGGCCAGGGCGCGACGGGATCGGGCCACTTGATCCCGGCCTCGTCGTGGTTCGCCTCGATGATCGCGGCGACGAGGCGCGAGACGCCGATGCCGTAGCTGCCCATCTCCGGCGTGACCGGCTTGCCGTCCGGGCCTGCCAGAGCGAGGCCCATCGAGGCGCTGTACTTGGTGCCGAAGTAGAAGATGTGGCCGACCTCGATGCCCCGTCCCTCGCGCCGGCGCTCCGGCGGCACCTTCGCCCAGGCCGCGGCGTCGTGCTTCTCGTCGGTCGCGGCGTACATGGAGGTGAGGAGCTCGGCGAAGCGGGCCAGGTCCTCGGGGTTGTCGTAGCCGTAGTCCGCCTGCTCCCAGTCGAGCGATTCGAAGCCGGCGTCGTAGAAGACGGCGCTCTCCCCGGTCTCGGCGAGGATGATGAACTCGTGGCTGAGGTCGCCACCGATCGGGCCGGTCTCGGCCGCCATCGGCACGGCCTTGAGGCCCATGCGCTGGAAGGTGCGCATGTAGGCGAGCATCATCGCGCGGTAGCTGCGGATCGCCCCTTCCCTGTCGAGGTCGAAGGAATAGGCATCCTTCATCAGGAATTCGCGCCCGCGCATCACGCCGAAGCGTGGCCGCACCTCGTCACGGAACTTCCACTGGATGTGGTAGAGGATGCGCGGCAGGTCGCGGTAGCTCTTCGCGTAGGCCTTGAAGAGATCGGTGACCATCTCCTCGTTGGTGGGCCCGTAGAGCATCTCGCGGTCGTGCCGGTCGCGGATGCGCAGCATTTCCTTGCCGTAGTCGTCGTAGCGTCCGCTCTCGCGCCAGAGCTCGGCCGGCTGGATGGTGGGCATCAGGATCTCCTGCGCCCCGGCGCGGTCCTGCTCCTCGCGCACGATCTGCTCGATTCGGCGCAGGACGCGCAGGCCCAGAGGGAGCCAGGCGTAGATGCCGGCACTGGTCTGGCGGATCAGCCCGGCGCGCAGCATCAGGCGATGCGAGGCGATCTGCGCCTCGGCAGGGGTCTCTTTCAGCGTGGGCAGGAAGGCGCGGGAGAGGCGCACGGCAGCAGAGTCCTCAGGAGCGGAATAGCGCGCGAAGGTAGGGGCTGCGGCGCAGAAGAGCCAGAGCGCAGAGAACGGGTCCCGGTGGTCGGCCAATGGCTTGGTCGAGCGGAGGACTTCCGGGGCACGGCCATGCTGCGGCGCAGCAATTTCCTTTGCGCCGCAGGAGGGGGTCGCGCAATTCTCGGCAAAATTTGCGCCTCCAGTTGAAAATCTTACTTGGCCTCGGAAGCGGCGCCCGTTAAGAAAAAAGGGCCGCCCCCCATAGGGAGGCGGCCCGAGTTTAGGGAGGAAACGCCAGTCACACGGCAGGAAGGGCGATCACCCTTCCCGCGTTCAATAATGGCGCTGTTTGGGAACGCGGCTCAAGCGCGTTAGATGCCCGCGAGAGCCCAAAAATTGGCATCCGGGACAGAACTTGCCCTCGATTTGGGCAAGATCTGCCTGGATCGCTTTCTTAAGCTTAGTTTTCAGGCAGAGCGAGCCATCCGCTGCGGAAGCTGAGCCAGTCGCTCTCGACGACGGCATAGACCCCCAGCCAAATCACCGCCGCGACAAGCGTCGTCGCTACCAGCTTGAGGCCGAGTCGCGGATTGCGCGGCGCGCCCCGCCAGCCCCCCGCCTCCAGATCGCCTTCGGCATCCGGACGCGTGCCCACAGGCAGCACGGCGAACAGGGCGGTCCACCAGATCAGCAGGTAAACGACGATTCCAGTGAACCAGTTCACGGAGTCCTCCTCGCCAGCGGCGTGGCGGAGCCTGCCCGCACCCTCCGCCCGGCGCCCGGCGGCGCCACCCGTCCCTGCAGGGGTCAGACCCGCAGCAGATGGACCTCGACATTCGGGCGCTTGCGCAGGCGCCGGCCGACCGCCTTGCGCAGCGCACTCCGCGCCGCCTCGCGCAGCGCGTCGTCCTCCCGCCTGAGCGGCCCTGGCAGGTCGCCCACCACCCGCGCCAGGTCCGCCGCGATCCGCGCCGGTTCGTCGTCGCTCGGGTCGAACAGGCCGGGCGCCGAGACGAGCGGCGTGCCGACCACCCGCCCCGCCCCATCCACCGCGAGCGAGGCCATCACCACGCCGTTGAACAGCATCCGCTTGCGTGCGGCCAGCACGCCGCCGGAAAGCGGCAGCAGCCGCTCGCCGTCGAGCACGAGGCGCCCCGTCGGCACGCCCTCCACGACCTCCGGCTGGCCGGGAGCGAGGCGCAGCACGTCCCCGTCCTCCACCAGGATCGGCGTCGCGCCGCATTCCTTCGCCAGCGCCGCATGCTCCGACAGGTGGCGCCATTCGCCGTGCACGGGGACAGCATAGCGCGGCTTCACCAGCGCGTAGAGCCGCCTCAGCTCGTCCCGCGCCGGATGGCCGGAAACGTGGACCATGTGGTCGTCCGCCGTCATCACCCGGCACCCGCGACGCGACAGGTCGTCCTGGATCCGGAGGATCGCCCGCTCGTTGCCCGGGATCATGCGAGAGGAGAAGATCACCGTGTCCCCCTCCCCCAGCGCGATGTTCGGATGGGTGTCGGCGGCGATCTTGGCGAGCGCCGAGCGTGGCTCGCCCTGGCTGCCCGTGCAGAGCAGCAGCAGCGAATCGTCCGGAAGGTAGCCTGCCTCATCCTCCGGCACGAAGGGCGGGATGTCGGGCAGATAGCCGCATTCCCGCGCCGCCGCCTCGGCATTGCGCAGGGAGCGGCCGAACAGGGCGACCTGGCGCCCGGCGGCCTGCGCCGCCCGCGCGACACTCTCCATGCGGGCGATGTTGGTGGCGAAGCAGGTGACGGCGACCCGCCCCTTCAGGCCGCGGATGATGGCCGTGAGGTTGCGCCGCACCTCGGCCTCGCTGCCGGAATGCCCCTCCACCATCGCGTTGGTCGAATCGCAGACCATGGCGAGCACGCCACGCGCGCCGAGGCGGGCGAAGGCGGCCTCGTCGGTCGGCGGCCCGATCAGCGGGTCGGGGTCGAGCTTCCAGTCACCGGTGTGCAGGACCGTTCCGTAAGGGGTGTGCAGCGCGAGCGCCTGCGACTCCGGGATCGAGTGGGCGACGCGGATGAATTCCAGTTCGAAGGGCGGCAAGGAGAGCGTGCCGCCAAGCGGCAGGGTGGTCAGCGGCACCTGCCCGATCAGCCCCGCCTCGGTGAGCTTGCGGCGCAGCACCGCTGAGGTGAAGGGGCCGGCGAAGACGGGGCAGCGCAGCATCGGCCAGAGATGCGCCACGGCGCCGACATGGTCCTCATGCGCATGCGTGATGACCAGGCCGAGCAGGCGGTCGCGCCTCTCAGCGAGCCAGGCGGGGTCGGGCACCATGACCTCGACCTCCGGATTCTCCGGCCCGCCGAAGCCGATGCCGCAATCCACAGCGAGGAGGCTGCCGTCGCAGCGATAGACGTTCAGGTTGAGGCCGATCTCGCCGGTCCCGCCGAGCGGGATGAAGGCCAGGTCGCCGGAGGGAAAGCCGGTCTGGGATGCGTCCATAATGATTGGAGTTACGCGTGATCGCGGTGCGCAGTTTTCTGTAAGATGGGGTTGGGGTTCCGTTCCGCCAACAGTCGCAGCCCCTCCAGGGTGATATCCGGGTCGGTGTGCTCGATCACCCGGGTGCCCTCGGCGAAGAGGGGGGCAAGGCCCCCTGTGGCGATCACCTTCATCGGCCCGTCGAATTCGGCGCGGATCCGCGCAACCAGCCCCTCGACCAGGCCGACATAGCCCCAGTAGATGCCGCTCTGCATGGCCGGGACCGTCGCCCGGCCGATCACCGCCTGCGGCCGGCCGATCCCGATCCGCGGCAGCCGCGCCGCCGCCTGGTGCAGCGCCTGGATCGAAAGGTTGATGCCCGGGGCGATGGCGCCGCCGAGATAGCTGCCGTCGTGGTCCACGACGTCGAAGGTGGTGGCGGTGCCGAAATCGATGACGATCAGCGGACCGCGGTAGTGATGGTGCGAGGCGAGTGCGTTCAGCAGGCGGTCCGCACCGACCTCCTCCGGGTTGAGCACCTTGATGGCGAAGCCCCAATTCACCTCGGGACGCGCCACCAGCGGCTCGCAGTGGAACCACTCTCGGGCGAGCCGGCGGAGGTTGTAGAGCGCGGCGGGGACCACGGTGCCGAGCACGCAGCGCCGGATGTCCTCGGGCTTCAGCCCCGAGTGCTGCAGCAGGGCGAGGAGCCAAACGGCATATTCGTCGCTGGTCCGGTCGGCCCGCATGGCAAGGCGCCAACGGCCGCGCCATTCCCGGCCGTCGTGCACCGCGAAGACGACGTTGGTGTTGCCCGCGTCAATCGCCAGCAGCATAGGTTCAGCCCGTCTCCACCTCACCTGCCCGCCACGCGCGGATTTCCCCATCGGGGCCGGCGAGCAGCAGGCTGCCATCCTCATCAAGCCCTGCAAAGGTGCCGGCAGCGGCTCGGCCCGCAATCGCCAGCGGCGTGCCCTGCCGCGGCCCGCGGGCCAGCCAGGCCGACCGGACGGGCGCGAATCCCTGCCGCTCCTGGACGCGCCGCCAGCGGCCGAGCGCGACGAGCAGCTCC
>JADGHI010000205.1 GCA_019689515.1 Acetobacteraceae bacterium
CGTCAGTTGTGTAAAAGACACAGCCACCGGGCATGACGGAGGCGATCCGCACCGTTCCGCCGGGCCCGGCGGCGAGGCGCAGCCCAAGGCCCGCATGGCCGACCCGGCGCTCGCGCGCCGCCTGCGCTTCCTCGGCGGTCACGTAGCGGCTGTACGGGTCGAGGTAGTTGAACAGTTCCTCGAACAGCGCGCGCAGCACCCCCTCGGCGCCGGCGCGCCGGATTGCCGGCGAGGCGGCCCAGGCGGCCTCGATCAGCGGTGCGATCGCTGCGACGAGATCCGCGGCGGCCGCGGCAGGCGACGGAGGTGCCCGCGGGCCGGAGGACGCCAGGGGGGCGCGTTGCGCCGCGAGCGGGGGACCTTCGCGCGCGGCCGCCGGCAGCAGGCGGAAGTTGCCGTCACGCGCCTCCACCACCAGGGCGGGATCGAGCGCGGTGAGGCCGCGCAGGCTCCAGAGGCCGAGATCCGGCGGGGCAACCGGCTCCAGATGACGCTCCAGCACCGCCTCGAAGGCGGCCGTGAGCACGGCCTCCACGGGCGCGCGGGGGAAGTCCTGGGCGCGCGGCGGCGTGCCGAGGGGCGTGGTGAGGAGGGCGAGGACGATGGGCAGGACGCAGCGAATCAGGACCCTTCCGGCCCAACGGCGCCCTCGCGCTTCTGCCCGGTCCGGCGCCTGTGCGCTCTGGCCGTCGGCGGAGCGCCGGGCCACTGCCAAGCACAGCGGCCAACTGGTGGCGGCGTTCCCTGCCGCTCGGACGCCTCGGCCTCCGCTTCGCGTCAGTCCCGGCGGCGGCTTCGTCCCTTGCCCCCGCCCCGCCACGTCGGTCCAGCGGTGCGCCGTCGCGGCTCGCCCTGCAGGAGGTGGAACACAAGGCCACCGGTGCGCGGAGTCGCCTCCCGCAGCAGCACCTCCACCGGTTGCGCCAGGGTGAAGGTCAGACCTGTCCTGCGGCCGGTCAGCGTGTGCCGGCTCTCGTCGTGGAACCATCGGTCGTCCGGAAGGGTGGCGAGGGGAACGAATCCGCTCGCGCCGTTCTCCTCCACCGTGACGAAGAGGCCGAAACGTGTCACTCCCGAAATCCGCGCCGCGAAGGTGGAGCCCACGCGATCGGCCATGAAGGCGGCGAGGTAGCGGTCCAGCGCGTCGCGCTCGGCCATGGCCGCGCGGCGCTCGGTCTGGGAAATGTGCTCGGCCGTTTCGGGGAAGCGTGCGGCCTCGACCTCCTCGAGCGCGCCGGCGCCGAGGCGCAGGCCCCGGATCAGCGCGCGGTGCACCAGCAGATCAGCATAGCGCCGGATCGGGCTGGTGAAGTGGGCGTAGCGCGGCAGCGCCAGGCCGAAATGGCCGATGTTGTCGGGGCTGTAGGCCGCCTGGGACTGGCCGCGCAGGATGGTCTCGTGGATCAGCCGCTCCTCCGGCCGTCCCCGGACCCTCACCAGGATCCCGGAAAAGTCGCGCGGATGGATCCCGCCGGAGGGCGGCAACGAGAAGCCGAACCCGCCGAGGAACTGCCGCAGCACCTCCAACTTCTCGTCCGAGGGGCGGTCGTGGACGCGGTACATGCAGGGCTGGCGCAGCCACTCCAGCTCCTCCGCGGCGCAGACATTGGCCGCGATCATGAACTCCTCGATCAGCCGGTGGGAGTCGAGGCGGGGGCGCGGGACCACGGCCTGCACCTTGCCGCGCGCGTCCAGCACCACCTTGCGCTCCGGCACGTCCAGCTCCAGCGTGCCGCGCCGCTCCCGCGCCGCGAGCAGCGCGCCGAAGGCGCCGTAGAGGTGGCGCAGCAGCCCCCCGGGCAGGCCGAGATCCTCGCCCGCATCGGCGGCGCGCTGCACCTGCTCGTAGGTGAGCCGCGCGGCGGAGCGCATGATGCCCCGGCCGAAGCGGTGAGCCGTCTTCCGGCCCTGGGCGTCGAACCGCATGTCCACGAAGAGGCAGCCGCGGTCCTCCTTCGGGCGCAGGCTGCACCAGCCGTTGGACAGGGCCTCGGGCAGCATCGGCACGACGCGGTCTGGGAAATAGACCGAGTTGCCTCGCGCCCAGGCCTCGCGGTCGAGATGGCTGCCCGGGCGGACATAGTGCGCGACGTCGGCGATCGCGACGACCACGCGCCAGCCATCCCGATCCGGCTCCGCCCAGACCGCGTCGTCGAAGTCGCGCGCATCCTCGCCGTCGATGGTGACGAGCGGGATCGCGCGCAGGTCCTCGCGCCCCCGGGCCGTGACGCCGCGCGCCTTCTCCGCCTCGCGCAGCGCCTCGGCCGGGAAGACGTCGGGGATGCCGTGGGCGTGGATGCAAATCAGCGAGACAGAGCGCGGCTCGCCGACCTGGCCGAGGACTTCGACGATCCGCGCGGGGCGCGGGCCGAATCCGTGGCCGGGGAGGGGCTCGGCGAGGACGATGTCACCGGGCGCCGCCGCGCCCTCCGCGCCGCGCGGGACGGTCCATTCCGCCTTCTGCCGGCGGTCGGTCGGGACGATGCGCCCGGCGGTGGCGCCGCTGCCGCCGCCCTCGAACACGCCGAGCACGCGCGCCGGCGCGGCGCCGCCGATGCGCTTGAAGGTCCGGCCTTCGTACTTGTCGCCGCCGAGCGGGCGGAGCCGGGCGAGCACGCGCTCCCCGGGCGCGAGCGCGGCCTGGCCCGCGCGTTCCGGCTGCATGAACACGATCGGCGGGCGGCCCGGCCCCTCCCAGCCGACCGGACGGGCGAGGGGATCGCCGTCCGCGTCGGTGCCGAAGATTTCGACCACCGCCATCTCGGGCAGGCGGCCTGCCGTGCGGGTGCGCGAGGATCGGGCAGGGGGCAGCGGTTGCTCGGCATCCGTCCCGCGCCGGCCGGTGGTGCGCTCAGGCATCGGGGCAGCGCGGCGCCCGCGGCGGCCTTGGGGCTGGGCGGTGTCCGCATCGTCCTGAGTCCGGGTAGCGCTGCGGCCGCCCCGCCGCCTTCCTTCCGGTGCCGACCGATCCTCGTCCTCCCGCTCCAGCGTGCGGAGCAGGTCGCGCAGCGCGACGCGCTGCTGCGCGTCCAGGCCGAAGGCACGCGCGATCTCGCGCGACCGGACACGGCCGTGCTGCTCGGCCAGGAAGCGCCGCAGCTCCTCCCGCGAGGGCAGCGGCGCAGTCGCCGGACGGGGGCGCGCCGCGCCGCGGCGCGTCGTCCTCGCCGCGGCGGTGGCAGACGCCTTCGCGCTGCGGCCCTTCGGCGGGGATGGACCGCGGCGCCGGGGCATCGCTCAGTTCGCCGTCTTCGAGGCCGCGCGAGCCTTCTTCGCAGCGGGCTTCGCGGCGGCCTTCTTCGTGCCCGTCGCCGCCTTGCCGCGGGCGGCGGCGGTCGTTGCCTTGCGCGCGGCTGCCGTTGGCTTGGCCGCGGTCGCGGCGGGCTTGTCCGAGGCCGCCGCCGCGGTCCGCCGCGACGTGGCCGTCCTGCCGCGCGCCTCGCCATTGCCACCCGAAGCAGCCTTGGTGCGCGTCGTCGCCGCTGTGCCGCGCCGGGCCGCGGCCCCCTTCGGCTTCAGCTCCTTGCCCTTCTCCGCCAGCAGCGCGACCGCCTGATCGAGCGTCACCTCGTCGAAATCCACGCCGCGCGGCAGGGAGGCGACCATGCGCCCGTGCTGGACGAAGGGGCCGAAGCGCCCGCGCCGGACCTCGACCGGCTGGCCGTCCTTCGGATGGTTGCCGAGCGAGCGGCCGCGCGGCTTCGCCTCCGCGAGCAGCGCCACGGCGCGGTTGAGGCCGATCGTGAGCACGTCGTCGTCCGGATCGAGCGACTTGTAGGTGTTGCCCATCTTCACGTAGGGGCCGAAGCGCCCGATCGCGGCGTGGATCTCCTCCCGCGTCTCCGGGTGGACGCCCACGACGCGCGGCAGGGAGAGCAGCGCCAGCGCGCGCTCCAGCGTCAGCGAATCCGGGTCCATCCCGCGCGGCAGGCTGGCGCGGCGGGGCTTCACCTTCTTCCCCTTCGCGTCCTCCGTCTCCTCGCCGAGCTGCACGTAGAGGCCGTAGGGGCCGCGCCGCAGCGTCACGGACTGGCCGGTGGCGGGATCGGTGCCGAGATCGCGCTGGCCCTCGGTGAAGGCCGTGCCGTTCGCCTCGCCTTCGGCGCCCGGGACCGCGAGCGGGCGGGTGTAGCGGCACTCCGGGTAGTTGGAGCAGCCGATGAAGGCTCCCGTCCGCCCGAGCCGGAGGCCGAGGCGCCCCGTGCCGCAGGCCGGGCAGAGCCGCGGGTCGCCGCCATCGCCGGTGGAGGGGAAGAAGTGCGGGCCGAGTTCCTCGTCCAGCGCGTCTATCACGTCGCTGATCTTGAGGTCCTTGGTGGCGTCCACCGCCTTCGAGAACTCCTCCCAGAAGGCGCGCATCACCTCTTTCCAGTGGGCGCGCCCGCCGGAGATGTCGTCGAGCTGCTCCTCCAGCGCCGCGGTGAAGCCGGTGTCCACGTAGCGCTCGAAGAAGCGCGTGAGGAAGGTGGTGACGAGTCGCCCGCGGTCCTCCGGGATGAAGCGCCGGCGCTCCAGCCGGACGTATTGGCGGTCCTGGAGCGTCTGGAGGATCGAGGCATAAGTGGAGGGGCGGCCGATGCCGAGCTCCTCCAGCCTCTTGACCAGGCTCGCCTCCGAGTAGCGCGGCGGCGGCTGGGTGAAGTGCTGGTGGGCGGTGACCTCGCCGCGCTGCAGCGGGTCGCGCTCGGCCATCGGCGGCAGGGTCCGGCCCTCCTCGTCCTCCGCCGCGGCATCGTCCACGTCCTCGCGGTAGAGCTTGAGGAAGCCGTCGAAGGCGATGACGGAGCCGGTGGCGCGCAGCTTCGTCCGGCCGGAGGCGTCGGCGATCTCGACGGTGGTCTGGTCGATCTCGGCCGACTGCATCTGGCTCGCCACGGCGCGCTTCCAGATCAGTTCGTAGAGCTTGCGCTGCTGGTCGTTGAGGTAGGGCGCGACATCCTCCGGCCGGCGGTCCACGTCGGTCGGCCGGATCGCCTCGTGCGCCTCCTGCGCGTTCTTGGCGCGGCTCGTGTACTCGCGCGGGGCGCCGGGAAGGTAGTCGGGCCCGAAGGCATCGCGGACGTGGTCGCGGATGGCGAACATCGCCTCGCGCGCCATCTGCACGCCGTCGGTCCGCATGTAGGTGATGAGGCCGACCGCGTCGCCGGCGATGTCCACGCCCTCGTAGAGCTGCTGCGCGACGCGCATGGTCTGCTGCGCGTGGAAGCCGAGCTTGCGCGCCGCCTCCTGCTGCAGCGTCGAGGTGGTGAAGGGCGGCGGTGGGTTGCGCCGGACGCGCTTCTTCTCGACCGAGAGGACGGAGAACTCGCCGGCCTCGACCGCCGCCTTGGCGCGCATCGCCGCGGCCTCGTCCGGCAGGTCGAACTGCTCGAGCCGCTTGCCGTCGAGATGCGTCAGCCGGGCGGTGAAGGGGGCGCCGAGCGGGGTGGTGAAGCGCGCCTCGACGGTCCAGTACTCGCGCGGGCGGAAGGCCTCGATCTCGGCCTCGCGCTCGCAGATCAGGCGCAGCGCGACGGACTGCACGCGGCCCGCGCTGCGGCTGCCGGGCAGCTTGCGCCAGAGCACGGGCGAGAGGGTGAAGCCCACCAGGTAGTCGAGGGCGCGGCGGGCGAGGTAGGCGTCGATCAGCGGCCCGTCGAGGTCGCGCGGGTTCGCGAAGGCCTGCTGGACGGCCCGCCGGGTGATCTCGTTGAAGGTGATGCGGTGGACCTCGATGCCCTTCAACGCGCCCTTGCGCGCCAGCATCTCCCGCACATGCCAGGAGATCGCCTCGCCTTCGCGGTCCGGGTCGGTGGCGAGGTAGAGGCGCCGGGCGCCGCGCAGGGCGCGGGCGATCTCGTTCACCTGGCGCTCGCCGCGCTCCTCCGCCTCCCAGTCCATGGCGAAGTCTTCCTCGGGCCGGACGGAGCCGTCCCGGGCGGGCAGGTCGCGGACGTGGCCGAGGCTCGCCAGGACCGTGACATCGCGGCCGAGATACTTGTTGATGGTCTTCGCCTTGGCGGGCGATTCGACGACGACGACGTCTGGCATGGGGGGTTCTTACGCGGGTCCCGTCGGTTCGTTCCGGGCCGGCCCGATCCGGGCGACCCGGGCGCCGGGAAGGCACTCGATCCGGCCCTGGAGCTCGAGTTCAAGCAAGATCGCCTGCAGCGCCGATGCCGAGAGGTGGCATCGGCGCGTGACCTCGTCAACCGGCACGGGCGAATGTCCAATCAGATCAAGGACTTGCTCAATGTCATCCGCAGCCGGGGCCGGCGCGGGGAGAACGGCGCCGGTCTCCTCGGGCCGGTTCCGTGGCAGGGCGCCGGGGTGGAAGAGGGGACCGTCGCGGGGCGCCTCCGGCAGGTTGGGGAGGATGTCCTCGATGGTTTCGGTCAGGTGCGCGCCCTGGCGGATCAGGTCGTTCGATCCGCGGCAGCGCGGGTCGAGCGGCGAGCCGGGGACGGCGAACAGCTCCCGCCCGGCCTCCAGCGCCAGGCGGGCGGTGATGAGGCTGCCGGATCGCTGCGCCGCCTCGACCACCACGACTCCCAGGACGAGGCCGGCGACGATGCGGTTGCGGCGCGGGAAGTGGCGGGCGAGGGGGGCGGTGCCGAGCGGCGCCTCCGACACCACCGCGCCACCGGCCTCGGCGATGCGGGCCTGGAGCGCGGCGTTCTCGGGCGGATAGGGCTGATCGAGCCCGCCGGCGACGACCGCGACAGTGCGTCCGCCGCGCAGCGCCCCCTCATGCGCCGCGGCATCGATCCCGCGAGCGAGGCCGGAGGTGACGACCACCCCGGCGCGCGCCAGGGCCTCGGCCAGCTCCTCGGCGA
>JADGHI010000206.1 GCA_019689515.1 Acetobacteraceae bacterium
TCCCCGCCTACAACGAGGAGGCGGTGCTCCCCGCCTTCCACGCCCGCCTCGTCGCGGCGATGGAGCGCATCGGCCTCCCCTGGGAGGTGGTCTATGTGAACGACGGCTCGCACGACGGCACCCTGGCCTGCCTGATGGCGCTGCGTGCCGCCGATCCGCGCGTCGCGCTGGTCAACCTCAGCCGCAATTTCGGCAAGGAGATCGCGCTCACCGCCGGCCTGGACCACGCGGCGGGGGCGGAAGCCGTGGTGGTCATAGACGCCGACCTCCAGGACCCGCCCGAGGTGATCCCGGAACTCGTCGCCGCCTGGCGGGAGGGCTTCGACGTGGTCTACGCCCAGCGCAGCGCGCGCCACGGCGAGAGCTGGTTCAAGCGCGCCACCGCCGCGGCCTTCTACCGCCTCATGCAGCATGTCGGCGGCCGCGTCGAGCTGCCCAAGGACACCGGCGATTTCCGCCTGATGAGCCGCCGCGCGCTCGATGCGCTGCTCCGCCTGCGCGAGCACCACCGTTTCATGAAGGGATTGTTCGCCTGGGTCGGCTTCCCCGCGCGCGCCGTGCTCTACGAGCGCCACCCACGCGCCGCCGGCACGACCAAGTGGAACTACTGGCGCCTCTGGAACCTTTCGCTCGAGGGCATCACCAGCTTCACCGTCGCCCCGCTCAAGGTCGCGACCTATCTCGGCCTCGCGACCTCCATCCTCGCGCTGCTCTACGGCCTGCAGGTGGTGATCAAGACGGTGCTGTTCGGCAACCCGGTCGCGGGCTATCCAAGCCTGATGACCGTGGTGCTCTTCCTCGGCGGCGTGCAGTTGATGACGCTCGGCATCATCGGCGAATATCTTGGCCGCGTGTTCAACGAGACCAAGCAGCGCCCGCTCTATATCGTCGAGCGGCACCTCCCCAGCGGCGAACCGAAGGACGCCGCCACGCCGGCGACCGCCGGCGCCGTAACGGCAACCGCCCCACCGGGCACCGGCGCCGCCGCCGGCTGAACCACGGACGGGCCGAGAGGACTGCCGCCACGCATGCCACGATCCCAACCCAAGGCCCCGGCACCGCCGGAGGTGCCGCCCTCGGCCGCCATTTCCGCCGCGCCGGCGGCGTCGCCCGAGCCCGACTTCGCCCCGCTCACCACCGAGCGGCTGATCCTCCGCCCGCTACGTCCCGAGGACGCACCCGCGCTCCACCGCCTGGTCAACGACTGGGAGGTGGCCAAGAACCTGGCCCGCGTGCCCTTCCCCTATCCGCGCGAACTGGCCGACGAGTGGATCGCTTCCACTCGCGGGCGCCTCGCCACCGGCGAGGGCTACGACCTCGCCATCGTCGGCCGCGACGAGCAGGACGGCGAGGTGCTGATCGGCTGCGTCGGCCTGCGGCTCGATCCCGGGACGCCGCGCGTCGCGGAACTCGGCTACTGGGTCGGGCGCCGCTTCTGGGGCCACGGCGTCGCCACCGAGGCCGCGGGGCGCCTGCTGCGCTGGGGCCTCGCCCATCTCGACATCGACCATGTCGAGGCGAATGTGCTGCTCGACAACCACCGCTCCGCCGCGGTGCTGCGCCGGATCGGCTTCCAGGAGGCCGGCGAGGGCGTGCTAGAGTTCCTCTCCCGCGGCGGCCCGATGCCGGTGCGACGGTACGTGGCGCGGCGCGAGGACCTCCCCGTGCCGGAGGAGGACGGCCCGCCGACGCCCGCGGAGGCACCCGCGGCGGGGGAGGAGGCCGCATCGGCTCCGGCGGCGGGCAAGCCCGTCCTCCTGGTCGCCGCGGTCGCGCTGATCGATGCGGATGGCCGCGTGCTCCTCGCCCGGCGGCCGGAGGGCAAGCCGCTCGCCGGCCTTTGGGAGTTCCCGGGCGGCAAGGTCCATCCCGGCGAGACGCCGGAGGCTGCGCTGATCCGCGAGCTGAAGGAGGAACTCGGCATCGACGTCGCCGAGAGCTGCCTCGCCCCCTTCACCTTCGCCAGTCACGGCTACGAGCGCTTCCACCTGCTCATGCCGCTCTATCTCTGCCGCCGCTGGAACGGCACGATCGTTGCGCGCGAGGGCCAGGCGCTGGCCTGGGTGCGCCCCCAGCGCCTCGGCGACTACGCCATGCCGCCGGCCGACAAGCCGCTGGTCGCGCTGCTGCGCGACTTCCTGTAGCCGGTTTCTGTAGCCTGGCCCCGAATCGGGGATATCATCCCCGCTCATGATCGCGTCGGAGGCGTCCTGGGCCGATGCCGGTCGGCAAGCCGGACCGCCGCGCAATGCCTCGTGAGCCGGAGACTCCATGACCGCCCCTTCCAACCCCACCGCCTGCCTGCTCATCATCGGCGACGAGGTGCTCTCCGGCCGCACCCAGGACGCCAATCTCCAGTACATCGCCCGGCGGCTCGGCGAGATCGGCATCCCGCTGCGCGAGGCGCGCGTCATCCCCGACGACCGCGCCGTGATCGTCGCCACCGTCAACGAGGTGCGGGCCAAGTACGACCACGTCTTCACCACGGGCGGCATCGGCCCGACCCATGACGACATCACCAGCGAGTGCATCGCCGAGGCCTTCGGCGTGCCCTGGGAGCCGCACCCCGAGGCCTGGGCGCGGCTGGAGAACTACTACCGAAGCCGGAACCCGCCCGGCGAGTTCAACGCCGCGCGCCAGCGCATGGCCACCATGCCGCGCGGCGCGACGCTGATCGACAACGTCGTCTCGCTCGCCCCCGGCTTCACCATGGGCAATGTGCACGTGCTCGCCGGCGTGCCGCGCATCTGCCAGGCGATGTTCGAGGCGCTGGCGCCGCGGCTGCGCGGCGGCCCGCCGGTCGTCTCGCGCACGGTGCACGCGCACGGGCTGATGGAGGGCCGCATCGCCGAGGGCCTCGCCGAGATCCAGCGGCGCTGGCCGGAGGTGAGCATCGGCAGCTACCCCTATTACCGCCCGGAGGGCGGCGGCGGCGTCGCCGTGGTGGCGAAGGGCACGGACCCGGATCAGGTGCAGGCGGCGGCACGCGACGTCGCGGCCTTCATGCGCGCCGCCGGCGGCCAGCCCGTGGAGGGCGAGCCCGCCTAGCCCCATGTCGGCCTGACTACGGTCGGGCCGGCAACACCCCGGGCGTTTCCAACCAGCGCGATCGCGGCCTGGCTACCCCCTCACCGGCCCGCGGCGGCAGCGGCGGCCAACGCCCGCAGCGCCTCGCCGGTCGCCGCGTCGGCGGGGAAGAAGGTCTCGAGCGCGAGCTCGGCCAGAGTGATGTCCACCGGCGTGCCGAACACCGTCGTCGTGCTGATCAGCGAGAGCACCGGCCCGCCGGAGGGCAGGGCGAGGCGCAGCGGCACGACGACGCCCGCGGGCTCGGCTTCCACGCCCCGCACGGCCGGCGCCGGATAGCCCTTCAACTCCTCGAGCAGCGCGACGAGGACGGGATCGGCGCTGACCTCTACCTGCCGCCGTAGCCGCGCCAGCAGATGCGCCCGCCATTCGCCGAGATTGGCGATGCGCGGCGCGAGTCCCGCGGGGTGCAGGCTCAGCCGCAGCACGTTGACCGGCGGCCGCAGCAGCGCCGCGTCGGCACCGGCGATCAGCGGCCCGACCGCACGGTTGGCGGCGAGCAGCGTCCAATGCCGGTCCACCGCGAGCGCCGGATAGGGCTCGTGCCCGGTGAGCACCTGGTCCACCGCCTGCCGCGCCGCCGCCAGCGCCGGGTCGTCGAGCCGCCGTTCGGGAAAGGCCGGCGCATAGCCGGCCGCGACGAGGAGTAGGTTGCGCTCGCGCAGGGGAACCTCCAGTCGCTCGGCGAGGCGCATCACCATCTCGCGGCTCGGCCGTGCGCGCCCGGTTTCGAGGAAGCTCAGATGCCGCGCCGAGATCTCCGCATCGAGCGCGAGGTCGAGCTGGCTCAGCCGCCGCCGCTCGCGCCAGCTGCGCAGGAGCGCGCCCACCGTGACGGGCTGCGGCTGCGCGGCGTGGGTCCTGCTGCTGGTGCTGCTGCTCATGCGGAGAGCATAGCGCCGGCGGATGCACGCCGGCGCTTACCTCCGACGTAATCGACCCTCCGCCCCCCGATCGCGAAGCATGGCCGTGCGTCCAACGCGCCCTGCCCGTCCGCCGGACGGCAGGGCCGCGGAGGAGCGGCGTCCACCAGCACGGAGGAGCAACGCATCATGACGACCGCCACCGACCACACCGACCTTGCCGATCGCTGCCTCGCGATCTGGAACGAGACCGACGAGGTCCGCCGGCGGGACCTGATCGCGCGCACCTGGACCGAGGACGCGCTCTACCTCGACCCGTCGCAGCGCGGCGAGGGCCATGCCGGCATCGACGCCATGGTGCGCGCGGTGCAGGCGCGCTTCCCCGGCCTGCGCTTCCGCCGCATCGGCCCGGTGGACGGGTTCCAGGACCGGCTGCGCGTCGCCTGGGAATTCGGCCCCGAGGGAGGCGGAGCGCCGGTCCTCACCGGCCTCGATGTCGGCATCCTGGCCGAAGATGGGCGCCTGCGCGCGGTGACCGGCTTCTTCGACCCGGCGCCGGCGCCCGCCGCCGGCAGGGCCGCGTCATGAGGGAGGCAAAGGCGATGCCGACCACGACGACCCGCATCTCGCCCTTCCTGCGCCGCGTGCTGCTCGCCGACGCCGCGGCCAGCGGCCTCACCGGGCTCGTGATGGCGCTCGGCGCCGATGCCCCGCTCTTCGGCCTGCTCGGGGTGCCGGAGGCGCTGCTACGCTACGCCGGGCTCGCCCTGCTGCCCTTCGCGGGCTTCGTCCTCTGGCTCGCGGCGCGCGGGGCGGCGGTGCCGCGGCTGGCCATCTGGGTGGTGATCCTCGGCAACGCGCTCTGGGCGGTGGACAGCCTGGCGCTGCTGCTGAGCGGCTGGATCGCGCCGACCGCGCTCGGCATCGGTTTCGTCGCCGCGCAGGCGCTCGCCGTCGCAGTGCTGGCCGAGCTGCAATATGTCGGCCTGCGCCGGTCGCAGCCGGCGGCGTGATCACCGCCATTGGCGCGGGGTCGGGGGCGATGCGCTCCCGGCCCCGCGTCGCATCGTGCCTATTGCGCGGCGACGGCGGCGGTGCCCTCGACCGCCTCGTAGGGATCGCGCTTCACGCGGTCCATGTTGACGCCCTCGATGCGCAGCAGGCGGGTCGGCCCGTCGCGGCGCGGCGAGTGCAGCACGCCCGGCTCATAGAGATAGGCGTCGCCCGGCCGCAGCACGTAATCGCGCAGGCGCCGCGCCTTGCCCGGCTTGCCATCGCTCGGCCGCGCGAGGCACTCCCAGTCCGTCATCACCGTCTCGCCCGCCGCCTGGCCGTAGATCGCCCAGGACGGGCCGTGATCGTGCGGCTGGCTGGTCTTCGGCCCCCTGTAGGCGTGCGCGAGGATGGTGAAGCCGAGTTCCGGATCCTCGTAGAGCACCTTCCGCTCCGGCGTGCCCTCCGGGATGTAGGTCGCGACGAAGGTCGGGTCCTGCAGCACCTCCTTCACGAGCGCGCAGACCTGCTTGCGGCCCTCCGTGCCGGGATGGGTCTTCAGGGCGTCGTGGCATCGTGCCGCGAATTGTTCGAGCGACATGCCCATGGGCGGGACCTCCGGAATTCCCGTGGCTGGCACCCGTAGGCATAGCAGCGTCCGGCCGGCGGCGGGAAGCGGGAACCGCGCTCCGCTTCGCGTCACGCCAGGAGATCACTCCGCCATCCCGCGGGCGGAGTATCCTGCACGGGAGTTGGGCGGACCGACAACACCCGGCACGGCGGAAGCCATCACGAAGAACGCGAGGACCAAGTATCGCCGTGGCTCGCCACCTCGCGCGGCATCTCGCGCGTCGGCGCAGCGAGGGTGGTAAGCACGCCGCCGAGCGCACTCTTGCGTTGCACCGTGCCGGCGAGATCACGCGCATCGCGCACGGCAACGTTCCCGCCGCCGTTGCCCGAGACGATGATGCGGTTGGGGTTGCCCTCGCGCGGGCCGGCGCGGCCCCAGCGGATGCCGTTTATGCCACGATCGGCGCCCTTCTTCTTCCTGCCGCTGTGCGGCGCGGTGTCGAACAGCGAGACAGCCCACCACCGGCACTGGTGCTTATCGCGCGCGGCGAGGTCCTTCGGCGCGCGGAACCGCACGTTGTAGGCCTCGGCGCTATTGAACGGCGGGGCGAGGTGGATCAGGTCCACGCTCGCCTCCGCGATCAGTGGCCGCCCGTCCGCGTCGCGCCCCGCAGCACTTCGGATTGTCGCCGTAGAACGGCTTCCCCGTCATCGCCCGGCCCGGGAGGGAACTTCCGCCCGCCCATCCCGCGCCGATGCGCGCCCCGCCATGCGCCGCCATTCGGGCGTCCGCCTGCCCGGACCTCCCCGGCTTTCCTTCCAAACGGCGAAAAAGGCGCATATCCTCCGGCGATGGATGCGATAGACCGTAAGATCGTCGTCGCGCTGCAGCAGGACGGCAGCGCGGGCCTCGCGGAACTCTCCAAGGTCGCGGGACTTTCCGTCTCCGCCACCGCCGAACGCGTGAAGCGGCTGGAGGAGCGCCGGGTGATCCGCGGCTGGCGCGCCGACCTCGACCCGGTGGCGGTGGGATGCCCGCTGCTCGCCTTCGTCTTCGTCGCGACACGCGGCGGAACCAAGGAAGAAGCGGCCTTCCGCAAGGCGATGCGGCGCGAGGAGGCGGTGCTGGAATGCCACCAGGTCAGCGGCGTCTGGACCCACCTGCTGAAGCTGCGCCTGGCCGATCTCGGCGCGCTGGAGGCGTTCATGGCGGGGCTGCGCGGCCAGTCCGCGGTGGACCGGACGGAGGTGCTGATCGCCCTCGCCACGACGAAGGAGACGTCGGTCCTGCCCGTCGC
>JADGHI010000207.1 GCA_019689515.1 Acetobacteraceae bacterium
ATGACGGGGCGGTCCGGACGGGGGCATGGCGTGGCGATACCCTCAGCCGAGTCCAGCGGCGCGCGAAAGGCGCGCCATGGCGATCAGGTAGAACAGCACGACGAGGGCGAGCAGCACGACGAGCAGGGCGATGTTGCGCCCGCGCCGCCGCCGCTCGAAGACCTGGCGCTCCTCCGGCGTCATCCGGCGGCTCCGCCGCCAAGGGCCAGCCTGTCGGCCGCGAGCGCGGCGAACAGCACGGCGAGGTAGAGGAGCGAGTAGCGGAAGCAGCGCCGCGCCGGCGCGTCGCGGGTGAGGCTGCGGCCCTCCGCGTCCTGCTCATCGCGCAGCACGCGCCAGGCCTGATACAGGAACCCGGCCCCGAGCAGCGCCGCCACCACGGCATAGGCAGGCCCGGTGAGGCCGAGCAGCCAGGGCGAGAGGCCCAGCGGGGCGAGCAGCAGGGTGTAGAGCAGGATCTGCCGCCGCGTCTCCCGCGCCCCCGCCACCACGGGCAGCATCGGCACGCCGGCCCGGGCGTAGTCCTGGTGGGCGTAGAGCGACAGCGCCCAGAAATGCGGCGGCGTCCAGGCGAAGATGATGGCGAAGAGCAGCAGCGGCTCCAGGCCGACCGTCCCGGTCGCCGCGGCCCAGCCGACCACCGGCGGGAAGGCGCCGGCGGCACCGCCGATGACGATGTTCTGCGGCGTGCGGCGCTTCAGCCACATCGTATAGACGAAGACATAGAAAGCGATCGAGAGCGCGAGCACCCCCGCCGCGAGCCAGTTGGTCGCCAGCGCCATGACCACGACCGACGCGACCGCCAGGGTCACGCCGAAGCCAAGCGCCGCCTCCGGCGTGATGCGGCCGGCCGGGATGGGGCGGTTCGCCGTGCGGCGCATCCGCGCGTCGATATCCCGGTCGTACCACATGTTGATCGCGCCCGCCGCGCCGGCGGCGACCGCGATGCAGAGCACGGCGGTGAGCGCGAGCGTGGGATGGAGGCGCACCGGCGCGACCAGGAGGCCGATGAGGCCGGTGAAGACGACGAGCGACATCACGCGCGGCTTGAGCAGCGCGATCCAGTCGCGCACTTCGGAAAGATCCAAAGTCGTGCCGCTCCCGGAAAGTCGAAGGGGGGCATCGCCGCCCCCCTTCGCCGGGTCCTGCACGGCGCTCTTGCTCATCGCCGCATCGGCTCCCATCGCGTTGCGTCTCCGCCCACCGCGCGCTCAGCGCACGCGCGGCAGCTCCTCGAAGGTGTGGAAGGGCGGGGGCGAGCTCACCTGCCACTCGAGCGTGGTCGCACCCTCACCCCAGTAGTTCTCCGCCACCCGCTCGCCCGAGGTGAAGGTGCGGTAGATCACGTAGAGGAACACCGCGACCGAGATCATGGAGATGATCGAGCCGATCGAGCTGACGAAGTTCCAGCCCCAGAAGGCGTCCGGATAGTCCGGATAGCGGCGCGGCATGCCCTGGGCGCCGAGGAAGTGCTGGGGGAAGAAGGTCAGGTTGGCGCCGATGAAGGCGAGCCAGAAGTGCACCTTGCCCCAGAACTCCGGATACTGCCGGCCGCTCATCTTGCCGATCCAGTAGTAGAACCCGCAGAAGATGGCGAAGACGGCGCCGAGGCTCAGCACGTAGTGGAAGTGCGCCACCACGAAGTAGGTGTTGTGCAGGACGGCGTCGAGCCCGGCATTCGACAGCACCACGCCCGTCACGCCGCCGACGGTGAAGAGGAAGATGAAGCCGACGGCCCACAGCATGGGGACGCGGAACTCGAGCGATCCGCCCCACATGGTGGCGATCCAGGAGAAGATCTTGATCCCCGTCGGCACGGCGATGACCATCGTCGCGGCCATGAAGTAGGCGCGCGTGTCCACGTCGATGCCCGAGGTGAACATGTGGTGCGCCCAGACGATGAAGCCGACGAAGCCGATTGCCACCATCGCGTAGGCCATGCCGAGGTAGCCGAACACCGGCTTGCGGCTGAAGGTCGAGACGACGTGGCTGATGATCCCGAAGGCGGGCAGGATCATGATGTAGACTTCGGGGTGGCCGAAGAACCAGAACAGGTGCTGGAACAGCACCGGGTCGCCGCCGCCCTCGGGACGGAAGAACGCCGTGCCGAACATCCGGTCCGTCAGCAGCATGGTGATCGCGCCGGCCAGCACGGGCAGGGAGATCAGCAGCAGGAACGCGGTCACCAGGATGGACCACACGAAGAGCGGCATCTTGTGCAGCGTCATCCCGGGGGCGCGCATGTTCAGGATCGTGGTGATGAAGTTCGCAGCGCCCAGGATGGAGCTGATGCCGGCCAGGTGGAGCGAGAACAGCGCCATGTCCACCGAGGGACTGGGATGGTACTCGCCGGAGGCCAGCGGCGGATAGAGCGTCCAGCCGGTGCCCGGCCCCTCGCCCACGAACAGGCTCGCCCCGGCCAGGAGGAAGGCCGGCACGATCAGCCAGAAGCTGATGTTGTTCATGCGCGGGAAGGCCATATCCGGCGCGCCGATCAGGATCGGCACGAACCAGTTGCCGAAGCCGCCGATCAGCGCCGGCATGACCACGAAGAACACCATGATCACGCCGTGCGCCGTGATCCAGGCGTTCCACACCTGCCCGTCGGGGAAGATCTGCATCCCCGGGTTCTGCAGCTCGAAGCGCATCGCCCAGGAGATGCCCGCGCCGATCAGGGCCGCGAACACCGAGAAGCAGATGTAGAGCGTCCCGATGTCCTTGTGGTTGGTCGAGAACAGCCAGCGGGCCACGAAGCCGGGCTTGTGGTCGTCGTGATGGCCGTCGCCGTGATGCGCGTGGGTCGCGGTCGCCATGATGTCTCTTTCCATCGGGTCGCCGGGATTACCGGCGCACCTCCGCGGTCTGCTGGTTCACCGGGGCCGGGGCGGCTTCCGCCACGGCCGAGGCCGGAGGCCCACCGGGCGGCAGGCCCTGCGCGGCACGAGCCCGCGCCCGCTCCACCCAGGCCTGGAATTCCTGCTCGGGCACGGCGCGCACCTCGATGGGCATGAACCAGTGGTTCGTGCCGCAGATCTGGTTGCACTGGCCGTAATAGACGCCGGGCCGGTCGGCGCGGAACCAGGTCTCCAGCGTCCGTCCCGGGATGGTGTACTTCTGCACCCCAAGCGCGGGCACGAAGAAGGAGTGGATCACGTCCTGGCCCGTGGTCAGCACGCGCACGTTCTTGCCGACCGGAATCACCAGCGGCTCGTCCACCGAGAGGTTGCGGATCTGGTCCGGCTTCAGTTCGTCGGCCGGGATCGGGCGGCTGTCGAAGGCGAGGTTGCCGTGGTCCGGGTACTCGTAGTGCCAGTACCACTGCCGCCCCTGCACGTTGATCGTCAGGTCCGCGTCGCGGGCACGGTCCTGGTAGTAGATCAGCCGGAAGGACGGGATCGCGATCACGATCAGGATCAGCACCGGGATCACCGTCCAGGCGATCTCGAGCATGGTGTTGTGGCTGGTCTTGGACGGCGTCGGGTTCACCTTGGCGCGGTAGCGCCAGATGCACCAGGCGAGCAGCGCCGTCACGAAGACGGTGATCGCGATGATGATCCAGAGAACCAGCGTGTTCAGGCTGCCGATCGCCGCCTTCACCGGCCCGCCCGAGGGCTGGAGCCCCATGGCCCAGGGCACCGGTGCGCCAATGCCCTGGGCAGGCTCGCCGCTCGAGGACGGCGCCTGCGCCAGCGCCGCGCCGGCGACGGCCAAAGCCATCACGAAACCGGCGAAGAGACGCGCGCCGATGCGCCGCAGTCCCGCCGCCCCGAAGCGCCACCCAACTTCGTTGGAAACCCGCATCCCCGATCCCGTCGTCGTCGTCCGCACCGCCCGGGCCGCATAACGGTCCCGCGCCCCGTACGTGATTCCGCCCGCGTCCGATCCCGCTCAAGGGGGGCCGCCGCGCCCGGCTGGCCCGCGCGGCGCGCCTGGCTCCGTCGATCGGGCAGGCGCGACGCGCGCGGACCATAGTCGTGCCCAGGCGGCCGGGCAAGCCAGTGCCGCCGCGCGTGCCAGCATGCCGGCATCGCGGCGCGTGCGGCCCCGCACCCTCGCGCCACGATGCCGCCGAGGAGGTGAAGCGCCGCGGGCGCGGAGCGAGCACCATGCCGCGCCGCCGGCAAGGCGTCGCCGCGCGCGACTCGGCGATGGACGGCGGACGGACGGACCGCGCCGGGCCGGGCTCCGCCGCTAGGCGCCGCCGGACCCGGCCTCCGCCTCGGTCTCGCCCTCGGCGACGTGGTCCACCATGTCCGTCAGCATCGAACGGATGTGCTCGTCGCCCACGACGTAGAACACCTGCCGGCCCCGCCGCTCGGACTGCAGCAACCGCGCCGCGCGCAGCAGCCGCAGATGGTGGCTGACCAGCGAGGCGGAGATGCCAAGCCCCTCCGCCATCTCGCCAACGGAGGCGGCGCGGTCGAGGCAGGCGAGGATGATCCTCAGCCGCGTGGGATCGCTCATCAGCCGGAACATCTCGGCCAACTCGACAACCTGGTCGTCGCCGATCCTGATCGCGCGCGCCCTCATCCGCCTGTTCGCCCCGCCGCCGCTGTCCACCGCCTGCCTCGCGGTCCCGGCGCCACCGAGCCTCGCGCCTGCGCGGCGCGAGGGCAAGCCCGGTGACGAAGGACAGGCCGGCCGGGCCGCTTCGGGGCCCGGCAGATCCGGGCGGCGGTTCCCACTTGACGGCCGTCCTCCCCAGGCCAAGTGTTGAGCTAACCCACTGAAAAACAAGCAAAATGTGAAGAGTTGAAAAGGTGAAAAGCTCCATAGTTGAACAGCCATGGGGGGTAAGGCCGTGACCCCGCCGCCCTCCGGTCCCGCCAGTGACGCCGCGAACCCGTCCCCTGCGCCGCGGCTCCCGCCGGACGGCCGGGGCGACGGCGCCGCCGCGGCCGTCATCGCCGGCGCCCCCCGCTCCTATGCCGGGCGGCTGGTGGACTGGCCGCGCAGCCTGCCCGAGGTCCACCGCAGCGTCGCGGTGCCCAATGCCGGGGGCTGGCTGCGCAAGCTCCTCGCCTTCATCGGCCCGGGCTACCTCGTCGCGGTCGGCTACATGGACCCCGGCAACTGGGCCACCTCGCTCGCCGGCGGCTCGGCCTTCGGCTACACGCTGCTCACCGTCGCGCTGCTCTCCTCGCTGATGGCGATGCTGCTGCAGGCGATCTGCGCGCGGATCGGCATCGCCACCGGGCGCGACCTGGCCCAGCTCTGCCGCGAGCGCTTCCCGAGGGCCGTCGCCTACCCGCTCTGGCTGCTCGCGGAGGTGGCGATCTGCGCCACCGACCTCGCGGAGCTGATCGGCACCGCGATCGCGCTCCAGCTGCTGTTCGGCATCCCGCTGCTGATCGGCGTCATCCTCACGGCGCTCGACGCCTTCCTCATCCTCTGGCTGCAGCACCGCGGCATGCGCTGGCTCGAGGCCTTCGTCATCGGCACGACCGCGATCATCGCCGGCTGCTTCGCCATCCAGATCGTGCTGTCGGACCCGGAATGGGGCGCCGTGCTGCGGGGCTACCTGCCCTCGGCCTCGATCGTGACCGACCAGCAGCAGCTCTACATCGCGCTCGGCATCCTCGGCGCGACGGTGATGCCGCATAACCTCTACCTGCACACCGCGGTGGTGCAGTCGCGCGCCTATGCGCTCGACGCCGCGGGCAAGCGCGAGGCGATCCGCTTCGCTACGCTCGATTCGACCATCGCGCTCTCCTTCGCGCTGCTGATCAACTCGGCGATCCTGATCATGGCGGCGGCGGTGTTCCATACCGCGGGCCGCACCGACGTCGCCGAGATCCAGGACGCCTATGAGCTGCTCGCGCCGCTCTCCGGCGCCGCGGCGCCCTACCTCTTCGCCATCGCGCTGCTCGCCTGCGGGGTGAACTCGACCGTCACCGCGACCCTCTCCGGCCAGGTGGTGATGGAGGGGTTCCTCCGCCTCCGCCTGCCGCCGGTGCTGCGGCGGCTGATCACGCGGCTGCTCGCGATCATGCCGGCGGTGGTCGTCACCTTCCTCTACGGGGAGAGCGGCACGGCGCAGCTCCTGGTGCTGAGCCAGGTGGTTCTGTCGCTGCAGCTTCCCTTCGCGGTGATCCCGCTGATGCTCTTCGCCTCCGACCGCGGGCGGCTCGGCCCGCTGGTCACGCCACGCTGGCAGCTGGCGCTCGGCTGGGCCTCTGCGGTGCTGATCGTGGTGCTGAACGCGAAGCTGCTGTGGGACGTGATCATGGGGAGCTGACCCGAAGGGGGGCGCGGGCCGGCGCCCCCCTCCGCCCACGCGGCGGGCGACGGGCGGGCCCGCCGGGCCTCAGCCGCCCGACTTGCTCATCATCGCCTTCACCTCGTCCATCGCCTCGGCGAAGCGGCGGTTGAGCACCGCCAGCGCCTCGGCGTTGGACTTCTGGATCAGGTCGGCGATCTCCTTCAGGTTCGCCATCGCGTGCTCATAGGCGGCCTTGAGCAGCTCGGCCTGCTTCGCCGCCTTGGCCTGCGGCGACTCGCCGACGGAGGCGAGGGTCCGCATCGCCTCGGTCATCTCCGACATCGCCTGCTGCACGATCTCCATGTGCCGCCGCGCCACCGTCTGGGCGCCTTCCAGCGCCACCCGGTTGGCCGCCGAGAGCGCCTCGAGGTTCCGCCGCTGCGCGTTTGTCAGCGCCTCCAGGTCCGGCATCGCCGGCAGCCGGAAATCGGCGAGTATGCGCAGCACGTCCATCTCGGGTCGGGATCCGGGGGAGTCCGAGGGCATGGGCGGCTCCATCCTTCGAGGGCGGCGGCCAGCGCGGCCGCCGCCGGCATGAACGCTCCGCA
>JADGHI010000208.1 GCA_019689515.1 Acetobacteraceae bacterium
CACGGGGCGCGGGCGCCCGCCGGGGGCGGCGGAGCCGGCCTCCGGCTCGGTGATGAGGATCGCCGGCTTGTCGCCGGCGAGGACCAGACCGGCTGCGAGGCGCTTCTGCTCCGGCGTGCCATAGGCCATCACCGCGCCGATCGCGCCCATATTTGCCTCGACGACGATGCGGCCGCAGACCGCGCAGGCCTTGGAGAATTCCTCGATCGCCAGCACCGCGTCGAAGTAGGAGGCGCCCGCCCCGCCCCACTCGTGCGGGATGGTCATGCCGAGGAAGCCCGCCTCGGCCATGCGGCGGACCATCGGCCAGGGATATTGCTCGGTGCGGTCCGTCTCCGCGGCCTGGGCGGCGGCCTCGCGCGCCAGCTCACGGGCGCGGTCGCGCAGATGCCGTTGCGCCGCGGTCAGGCCATCCGCATCGGCCGTCATCTCGCCAGCAGCCACGTCACGTCTCCTCCGGCGGCCTCGCGCCGTTGCTACTCGGCGGCGATCGCCTCCGCAATGGTGGGGGCGAGGCCGCGGAACTCCGCCGCGCGGGGGCTGCGGGCGCGCCAGGCGAGGCCCAGGGTGCGCCCGACCTCGCGGTCGAGAGGGCGAACCGCCACGGGCGCGCCGGCGAGGACGCCGCCGCGGACCGCGAGGCGCGGCACCAGCGTCACGCCGAGGCCGCTCGCGACCATCTGAATGAGTGTGTAGAGCGAGGTTGCGGCGAAGGGCTCGCCCGCCGCCGCGCCCGGCAGGCTGCAGGCGTCGAGCGCGTGCTCGCGCAGGCAGTGCCCGTCCTCGAGCAGCAGCAGCCGCTCCGAACCGAGGACTGCGATGGGCACCCTCTCGCGCGCAGCCAACCGGTGATCCTGGGGCAGAGCGGCGAGGAAGGGATCCATGCCGAGCGGCTCCGTCTCCGCGTCGCCGCAGGCGCAGGGGAGCGCCAGCAGCAGCAGGTCCAGGCGGCCGCCCTCCAGCGCCTCCACCAGCCGCTCGGTCAAATCCTCGCGCAGCCAGAGCTTGAGGCGCGGGAAGCGGTCGCGCAGACGGGGCATCAGCCGCGGCAGGAGGAACGGCCCGATGGTCGGGATGATGCCGAGGCGCAGCGGGCCGCTGAGCGGCTCTCGCGCTGCCGCCGCGGTCTCCGCCACCGCCTCCAGCGCGCTGAGCGCGGTGCGGGCACGCGCCACGATCTCCAGGCCGAGGGGAGTGAAAACCGGCCGCTTGGCGCCCGTGCGCTCCAGCAGCGCGGCGTCGAGCTGTTGCTCAAGCGCGATTATTCCGGCCGAGAGCGTGGACTGCGTAACCGCGCAAGCGGAAGCGGCGCGGCCGAAATGCCCGTGTTCGGCGAGCGCGACCAGGTAGCGAAGCTGGCGTGGTGACGGCAGCGTAGTCATCGGATCATCCGATGGAAATTTGCGACTTTATTCATTGGCACGAGTGATCGCCGATAGCCACCCTCACTCGGCAGCGGCCCGGCAGAGGCGGCCGCCCAGCGGACCGCCGGGCTGTCGCGTCGCGGCTCTGCGAGGGAGGCAAGCCATGTTCCTGAGGATCGACCGGCTGCAGGTTGAGATGCCGATGCCGACGCAGCCGGACCCGAGCGCCGCCGCCACGGTGCAGGAACTGATGGGCGGACGCTTCGGCGAGATGACGACGCTCAACACCTACATGTACCAGAGCTTCAACTTCCGCCAGCGCGACAAGCTGCGGCCCTTCTACGCGCTGATCGCCAACATCGCGACCGAGGAGCTCGGCCACATCGAGCTGGTCGGCGCGACGGTGAACGCCCTGCTCCACGGCATCGAGCCGAAGGGCGACACGGGCAAGGGCGACGCGCCCTTCGCCGATCCCTTCCTCCACGCCTCAGGCGCCGGCCCGAACTTCCACATCAACGGCCCGCACGGGATCATGGCGGCGAACGCGCTCGGCCAGCCCTGGCGCGGGGACTACATCTTCAACTCGGGCAACCTGATCCTCGACCTGCTGCACAACTTCTTCCTGGAGAACGGCGCGCGCACGGTGAAGCTCCGGGTCTATCAGCTGACGAACAACCCGGCGGCGCGGCGCATGCTCGGCTACCTGTTCACCCGCGGCGGCGTGCATGCCGAGGCCTATGCACGGGCGCTGGAGAAGCTCACCGGCGTGGACATGAAGAAGATGCTGCCGATTCCGAACATCCGGCCCGAGGAGGTGCCGGAGAGCAGGAAGTTCCTGGAGGAGGGCTCGCACCGCCGCCTCTACCGCTTCAGCACCAGCGACTACGACGAGATCCGCGGAATCTGGCAGGGCCAGGCACTCGACGGCTCCGGCCCGCTGGAGGTGACGGACGGCCCGCCGCAAGGCGGCCCGCAGTATCAGCTCGAGGGCGTTGCCCAGGCCTTCATCCCGGACTACCACCCGGAGGAGATCCTGGAGATCGCGCGGAAGCTCTACCAGAAGGCGAGCGGCTGACGGGTGGGCGCAGGTGGCGCCCGGCCCGCCTGGCCGGGCGCCCATGCCTCCAGGTGGTCCGGCCAGGCGGGATTGATCGATCCGCCCGATCATCTTGGCCGAAACTATTCATTTGATTTCAATGTCGCAGTGCAGCATATGTGTTCGCAGGGCGCCCCGACCGGTGCCCCTCGTTCCCACCACAACCAGAGCGAGAGCGAACGAACGCATGCTGACCGTTGGCGACAAGTTCCCCGCCTTCAAGCTGACCGCCGTGAAGGGCGGCCCCGAGGGGCTGGGCGGCCCCGGCAAGTCCTTCACCGAGATCACCAACGAGTCCGATCCGGGCAAGTGGAAGGTCGTCTTCTTCTGGCCGAAGGACTTCACCTTCATCTGCCCCACCGAGATCGCGGCCTTCGGCAAGCTGGCCGGCGAGTTCGCCGACCGCGACGCGGTGGTCTACGGCGTCAGCACGGACAGCGAGTTCGTGCACCTGAACTGGCGCGTGCACAACCAGGACATCCGCGACCTGCCGATCCCGATGCTCGCGGACGTGAAGCGTGAGCTGTCCACCGCGCTCGGCATCCTGGACAAGAACGAGGGCGTGGCGCTGCGCGCGACCTTCATCGTGGACCCGGACGGGACGATCCAGTGGGCCTGCGTGAACGGCCTGAACGTCGGGCGCAACCCGCAGGAGGTGCTGCGCGTGCTCGACGCGCTGCAGACCGACGAGCTCTGCCCGTGCAACTGGGAGAAGGGCAAGGAGACGCTGAACCCGGCGGCGCTGTTCGAGAAGGCGGCCTGAGGGCAGCGGGAACGCACGACCGTCCGTCCGCCGGAGCCTGAGGCTCCCGGCGGGCGGCGGCAGGCGGCGACCGTCCGTCGCCGCCGTTTGTCGCGTGCCGGTACGCGCGCGATGCCTCGAATACCGGATGTCCTGTAAGGAGCCCCCCATGTCGCTCGAAGCCCTGCGCAACCGGCTGCCCGAATACGCCAAGGACCTGAAGCTCAACCTCGGCAGCCTTGCCGCGGAGACGGTGCTGACGCCCCAGCAGCTTGCCGGGACCTTCGTCGCTTCGGCGCTGGCGGCGCGCAACGCCGAGGTCACGGCAGCGATCGTCGCGGAATTCGCCCCCCGCCTCTCGCCGGAGGCGCTGAACGCGGCCAAGGCCGCGGCGGCGATCATGGGCATGAACAACGTCTACTACCGCTTCACCCACCTCGTCGGCGGTGACTACCCGACCATGCCGGCGAAGCTGCGCATGAACGTCATGGCGCGGCCGGGCGTGGAGAAGGTGGATTTCGAGCTGTGGTCGCTCGCGGTCTCGGCCATCAACGGCTGCGGCATGTGCATGGAGGCGCATGAGAAGGTGGTGCGCCAGGCCGGCCTGTCGAAGGAGCAGGTGCAGGCCGCGGTGCGCATCGCCGCGGTGGTGCATGCCGTGGCCGCGGTGCTGGATGGCGAAGCCGCACTGGGCAATGTCGCCCCGGCATCGGTGGCGCAGGCGGCTTGACCGGCCGGACCGGCTGATGCCGGCCCAGGCGGGGGGCGCAGGGGCAGGCTAGCCCCCGTACCCCGCCTGCCGCGGCAGCCAGAGCGCGATGCCCGGAAAGGCGATGAGCAGCGCCGTCCCCAGCGCCAGCATCAGCATGTAGGGCAGTATGCTGCGGTTCACCTCGCCGAGCGGCGCCCCGGTGATCGCCTTGATGACCACCAGGTTCATCGCCACCGGCGGGCTGATCAGCGCCATTTCCAGGCTGAGCGTCAGCAGCACCCCGTACCACACCTTGTCGATGCCGAGCTGCGCCATCACCGGCAGGATCGCCGGCATGGTGAGCAGGATGATCGAGAAGCTCTCCAGCACCAGCCCGAGCACGAAGAGCAGCACCATCATCGCCACCAGGAACCCGGTGCGCCCGAGGCCGAGATCGGCCACCAGCGCCACCAGCTCCTGCGGCACGCGCAGCTTGGTCAGCATGTAGCCGTAGATCGCGGCGCCGGCGATGATCATCAGCAGCATCGCCGAGGTGCGCGTCGCCTCCTGCACTCCGTCGAGCAGATCGCGCCAGGACAGCGCGCGGTAGATCACCGCCGCGACGACGAGGGCCCAGAGCGTGCCGGTGCCTGCCGCCTCCGTCGCGGTGAAGACGCCGAAATAGATCCCGCCGAGCACGAAGAGCGGCAGCGTCAGGCTCCAGCCGGCGCGGCGCAGGGCGACGGCGGCGCGTGGCGGCGGAGGGTCGCCGGCCGGGACCTTGGCGTGGCCTTCGGTGAGGAAGACCCAGGCCGCGAACATCCCCGCCATCATCAGACCGGGCACCACCCCGGCGAGGAACAGCGCGCCGACCGAGCTTTCCGTCACATAGGCATAGAGCACCATCGGCGCCGAGGGCGGGACCAGGATGCCGAGCGTCCCGCCGCCCGCCACCACGCCGAAGGCGCCACGGCGCGACATGCCGTAGCGCAGCATCTGCGGGATGGCGATCTTGCCGACCGTCAGGGCGGTGGCGACAGAGGAGCCGCTGATCGCGGCGAACACCGTGCAGGCCGCAACCGTGGCGATGCCGACGCCGCCCCGCACGCGCCGCAGCAGCGCAAAGGCCGCGCCGTAGAGGTCGTCCACCACCCGCCCGCGCACCATGATGTGCGCCATCAGCATGAAGAGCGGGATCGCGACGAGCAGGTAGCCGTCGAGCTGGCCGATCACCAGCTCGCCGAGCGCCGGCACGCCGCCCTCGACCCACAGCAGGACCGCGAGCGGCAGCAGGAACAGCGCCGCGAACATCGGCAGGCCGAGGTAGAGCAGCGCAATCAGCGCCGCGAGCAGCAGCAGGAAGGTCACGCCGGCGCTACTCCCCGCGCGCGAGGGTGTCGCGCGGCAGCTCCTCCTCGCCGCGCGGCAGGTAGGGCGGCTCGCGCCCGGTGAGGAGGGCGAGCGCCTGGACCAGCGCGACCAGCAGCAGCACCGCCGCGCCGATCGGCAGCAGGAGCTGGATCCACCACTGCGGCACGCCCTCGACGTCGGTCATCAGGCCGACGAGGCGGCTGAAGGACACTGCCTCGATGCCGGCATCGAGCAGGATCGCCGCGACCACGGCCACCGACACCACGCCGAGCAGGCGCGAGAGCCAGGCGAGGCGCGGGCCGATCCGGCGGACCGCGATGTCCACGCCGATGTGCTCGAAGCGCCGCTGCGCCTCGGGCGCGCCGAGCAGCACCAGGGCCACGACCAGCCAGCCTGCCGTCTTGTCGATCCAGGGCTGCGGCGTGCCGAACAGGTAGCGCGCCACGACCGACCAGCAGATCAGCACCAGGCAGAGCACCGTCGCGGCCGAGGCGACCGCGCCCGCGATCCCCGAGACCAGCGCGGCGAGGCGTTCGATCGCCCTCACAGCGCCTGCATCAGGTCGAGCACGCGCCGCCCGTTCTCGGGCGCGAGGCGCAGGAAGGCCTCGATCACCGGCGGCTGCATGCGGGCCTTCCAGGTCTCGGCCTCCTCCGGCGTCTGCTCGTGGATGGTCATGCCCTTGGCGCGCAGCTCGCCGACCGCGGCAGCGGCGGTCTCCTCGGTGACGACGATCTGGTCCTGCTCGGCCTTGCGCGCCGCGGCCTCGATCGCCTGGCGCTGCTCCGGCCGCAGGCCGTTCCACCAGCGCGGGTTCACATAGACATGGCTGATCACCGTGAAATAGGGCGCGACCGTGCCGTACCGCTGGACCTCGTAGAAGCGCCGCGAAACGGCGGCGGAGAGGTCGGTGAGGCCGGCATCCAGCACGCCCGACTGCAGCGCCGGCGGCACCTCCGGCCCCGGCATGGCCGAGGGCGCGGCACCGACGGCGGTCAGCGCATGGTCCGTCAGCGGGTTGAGGCCGCGGATCTTGAGGCCGCGGAAGTCCTCGACCGAGACGATCGGCTTGCGGTTGGAGGTAAAGATGCTCTGGCGCGTGGTGTAGAGCCACATCAGGTTGCGCACCTGGCGCCGCTCGAGCAGCCCTTCCAGGAACTTCGCCGCCTCGGAGCCGGCGATGAACTTCCGGATGCGCGCGAGGTCCGTGAACAGGTAGGGGATGGTGGGGGCATTCATCTCGGGGATGGTCGTGCCCCATTGGAAGTTCACCGCCGCCGCCGCCTCGAAGGCGCCGCGGGCGACGCCGGGGAAGTTCTCGCCCGCCTTGGCGAGCTGCTCGGCGGGGAAGACCTGCACCTGGACGCTGCCGTTGGAGCGCCGCGCCACGTCCTCCGCAAAGGCGGCCATCACGCGCGCATTGTGGTGCGCAGGCGGGAATTGGTG
>JADGHI010000209.1 GCA_019689515.1 Acetobacteraceae bacterium
GGTGCCGATGACCTGTGCCGGACCGGAGGCGGGGCGCAGCACGCGACCCCAGACCCTGCCATTGTAGGGCGGGGGGGTGGCGGAAGCGGCGGCAAGGCTGCGCGCCACGGGTTGCCGCGGCGGCTCCGCGGCGGCTTCGGCTCCGAACAGCGCCAGTGCCAGCGCGAGGGCTGGTGCCAAAGCCCTCCGGAGCGCCGGAGCTGCCGCCGCGTTTCTCAGAAGCGCCTCTCGAAGACGGTGACGACGTCGCCGGGCTGCAGCACCGCGTCACGCGGCGCGCGGAACTCCCGCGCGCGGCCGTCCGGCCCAATCCGGGTGACCGAGACGTAGTCTTGTATGGCGCGGTAGTTGAAGCCGCCCGCCACGGCGACGGCGGAGAGCACGGTCATTCCCGGTTCATAGGGATAACGGCCGCCGCGTTCAACCATTCCGAGCACATAGACGGGGCGGTAGCTGCGCACCTCCACCGCGACGGAGGGATCGCGGAACAGTCCCTTGCGCTGCATCTCACGCTCGATCGCCCGCTCGACTTCCCGCGTGCTGCGGCCGAGCGCCGGCACGGTACCGACCAGGGGGAGGGCGATCGCGCCGGTGTCGGTGACGCGGAACTCGCCGGTCAGGCGTGGATCGTTGAAGACGGTGACCCGCACCTCGTCGTTCGGCCCGAGGCGATAGACGTCCGCCCGGTTCCCCTCCGGCTCGGGCAGGGGCGGCAGGTTCGAGCCCGGCGCTGCGCAGGCGGCCAGGAGCAGCAGGAGGCCCGCGATCGCGGCGAAACGGGCACCAGGCCTCTTGCGTGTTGGTTGTGCGTGCATGGGCAGTCCCTCCTCCACATGCGGAACAACGCCGCTGGGGGTCACTCGTTCCGCCGGGCATCCGAACCGGTGTCCTTTCAGAGGCGGTCCATCACGCTGTTGTTTTCCATTGCCCGCTCCCCTTGTGCCCGTGTCCGTCGTTTACCGCTTCGGCGGCGGCACGCCCGACTCATCGCGTGCCACCACCGGCAGAAGGGCCGGGAGCGAGAAGGGGGGCCGAGACTGATGCTGGACCGACCGGTGCAGACGCGGACGCCGCCCGCCACCGCGGAGCCGCGGCCGTATCTGCCTCACGCGCCCGCCGGCGCCGCCGGACCGGGTGAGGGCTACTATGCCCCGCCGATCGAGCCGGAGGGGATGAGCGTTGGCGTGCTGCTCGCCACGCTCCGCCGGCGGCGCTGGGTGCTGATCGTCTGCGCACTGCTGTTCCCGATCATTGCGTATGTGGCGGCGCGTCAGATGACGCCGCTCTACACCGCCACGACGAAGGTGATGTACGACCGGCAGGAGTACACGGACCCGGTGCTGCGGGGCCCGACCGCGGTGCTGCAGGACCAGACCACGGATGCGGTGCTGGCGAGCCAGATCGAGGTAATCCGCTCGCTCAGCGTCGCGCGGCGGATCGTGCGCCAGTTCGACCTCACGCGGCGGCCGGAATTCGCCTGGTGGTTGCGCGACGCGCGCCGCGCAGAGACGCTGCCCTTCCGTATCCGCAGCGAGATCGCGGAGCGGATCCGGCCCTGGTCGGCCGATCTCGCCGACCTCGTCGCGCCGGAGCCGATCGCCGAGAGGCCCCCCGACGACCGGGCGGAGATCAGCGCCGCGGAGGAGGTGCTCGACCGCCTGCTCGTCGCGATGGTGCGCAACAGCCGGGTGCTGCAGGTGCAGTTCGTCTCGGAGGACCCGCACCTGGCACAGGCGGTCGCGAACCTGGCCGCGGAGCTCTACATCAACGACCAGCTTGAGGCGAAGTTCGCCGAGCTGCGCCGCGCCAACGACTGGCTCGACCGGCGCGTGGCGTCGCTGCGGGCCGAGCTTCAGGGGACGGAGGCCCGGATCGCCGAGATCCGTGCCCGGTCCGGGCTTGCGCGCGGCGTCAGCGCGGGTATCGGCACCGAGCAGCTCAGCCGCATGACCGCCGACCTGACCGCGGCGCGGGAGCAGCTCGCGACCGCGGAGGCGCGGCTCGCGGCGGCGCAGCGCGGCGGCGGCACTGACCTCACCGCGCTCGGCGCAGGCAGCGTCACCGCCGCGATCACCGCGCGCAACGAGGCGCAGCGGGAGTTCGAGCGGCTCTCCGCGACCTACGGCCGGAACCACCCGGAGGTGCGCGCCGCCGCCGCGCGGCTGGCCGCGGCCGAGCGCGGCGCGGGGGCGGAGATCAGCCGCGTGGTCTCGGCGCTGCGGGCGGAGGTGCAGGCACAGCGCGCCCGCGTCGCCAGCCTCGAGCAGTCGGTGAGGGCCCAGCAGGCCGCCATCAACGAGACTCAGGCCGCGGAGATCCAGATCGCGGCGCTGGAGCGCGACGCCGAGGCGCTCCGCTCGTTGCTTCGCGCGGTGCTCGAGCGATCACAGCAGACCACCTCGCAAAACGCGATCGAGCGGCCGGATGCGCGCGTGCTCTCGCCGGCGACGCTGCCCATGACCCCGAGCTTCCCGCGGATGACGACCTTCATCGCCGCGGCCGCGGTGCTCGGCGTCCTGTTCGGGCTGCTCGTCGTCTGGATCCTCGAGCAGGCCGACAGCACCATCCGCTCCGGCGACGAGCTGCGGAGCGCGCTCGGCCTGCCGTGCTTCGCGCTGATCCCGACCCTGCGCCAGGGCATCCTCGGCCGCCACAGGGTCGAGGACTACGTGGTGCGCAAGCCGCTCAGCCCCTACGCCGAGGCGATCCGGACGCTGCGCGCCGCGCTCTGGCTCGGGGCCGACCCGCCGCGGATCGTGCTGGTCACCGCGGCGCGGCCGGGGGAGGGGAAGACGACCACCTCGATCTCCCTCGCCCGGTCGGCGGCGATGAACGGCGAGCGGGTGCTGCTGATCGACTGCGACGTGCGCCAGCCCGGGGTCGGCCGGGTCTTCCGCGCCGAGGGCGCGCCGGGGGTCACTGACCTGCTGCTCGGCCAGGCGGCGCTTGAGGACATCATCCGGCGCGACCACCTGACCAGCCTCGACTACATCCCGGCCGGGGCGGCGGAGGTCCACTCCCTCGGCCTCTTCATGTCGGAGGCGATGGTGGCGCTGCTCGAGCGCGTGCGGCGCGACTACAACCTGATCGTGCTGGACGCGCCGCCGGCGCTCGCCATGGCCGATGCGCGGGTGGTGGCGAGGCTGGCGGACGCCACCCTGCTCTGCGTGCGCTGGCGCGACACGCCGCGGAGCGTGGTGCGGAACTCGCTCGGCCTCCTCGAGGAGGCGCGTGCGCGGGTCGTGGGGGCGGCCCTCACGCGCGTGGACGCCAAGGTGCATCGCCGGTCGGGCTATGCCGACAGCGAGGTATATCATCCCCGCTACGGTGGCTATTTCAGGGAGTGAGACTGCTTGGCCCGGAGCTATCTCGTGACCGGCGGCGCCGGCTATGTCGGCAGCCATGTGGCGCTCGCGCTGGTCGAGCGCGGGGACCATGTCGTGGTCCTCGACAACCTGCGCCAAGGGCACCGCGCGGCGGTGCCGGAGGGTGCGGAGTTGGTGGTGGCGGACCTCGCCGACCGGCGCGCCGTGGCGGAGGTCTTCGCCGCGCACCGCTTCGACGCGGTACTGCACTTCGCGGCCCTCTCGCTGGTCGGCGAGAGCATGCGCGAGCCTCTGCGCTACTGCGCCGAGAACACGGCGAACAGCCTGTGGCTGGCGGAGGCGGCGATTCAGGCGGGGGTGCGGAAATTCGTGCTCTCCTCGACCGCCGCGCTGTTCGGCGAGCCGGACCGCATCCCGATCGACGAGGAGGCGCCGGTGCGGCCGGGCTCGGCCTATGGCGAGTCGAAGCTAATGGTGGAGCGCGGCCTGTTCTGGGCCGACCGGGTGCACGGGCTGCGCTCGGCCTGCCTGCGCTACTTCAACGCCGCCGGCGCCGACCCCGAAGGGCGGCTCGGTGAGGACCACCGGCCGGAGACCCATCTGGTCCCGCTCGCGATCGACGCCGCGCTCGGGCGCACCCCGCCGCTGACGGTGTTCGGCGACGACTACCCGACGCCGGACGGCACCTGCATCCGCGACTACGTGCACGTCACCGACCTCGCGGATGCGCATCTGCGCGTGCTGGAGCGGCTGGAGCATGGCTCCTGCCGCTACAACCTCGGCAACGGGGCCGGGCATTCGGTGCGCGAGGTGATCGCGGCGGTGGAGCGGGGGGGGGGGCCCAAGGTACCGCTTGGGAGCGGCCCGCGCCGCCCGGCCCCCCCGCCGGTGCTCGTGGCCTCGAGCGAGCGGCTGCGGCGCGAGACGGGCTGGACGCCGCGCTTCGCCGCGCTCGACGACATCGTGCGCACCGCCTGGGCGTGGCGCGAGCGTCATCCGCAGGGATACGGCGAGCGGACAGCGGAGAGCGCGACGACGGCGGCAGCCGCTCAGGCCTGACCTCGGGGAGAGCGCTGCGCGCGGAGAGGCGGCAAGTCGGGTGGGAGAGATGATGTTCGAGGACGACTTCCGCGGCACCGAGCTCGATCGCCGCAAGTGGCAGATCGTCTACCACGGCAACGCGTACTGGAACGGCATGTTCGACTGGGACCGCCGCGGTGTCGTGGTGCGGGACGGGGTGCTGCGCCTGCGCGCGTTCCGCGAGGGCGGGCGCTGGAAGGCCGGCGGCCTCTCGATGGGGCTGAAGGCGACCGGCTTCGAGGGCTTCCTCGGCGGGCAGGTGGACATCTGCGCGCGCATCCCGCCGGGGAAGGGCCTCGGCCAGGCCTTCCTGCTCTGGCCCGCGCTCCCCGGCCCCGACGGCCGCCTGATGTGGCCGCCGGAGATCGACATCGTGGAGACGCCGGGCGTCGACAAGCAGCGGGTGATGACCACCCTGCACTGGCAGGGACCGCGCGGCAACGGCGACGACCGCTACGATGCGCGCTTCACCGATGTCGACGCGACGCAGTGGCACACCTACTCGATCGTCTGGGATCCCGGCCGGTCGCTGGAGTTCTACGTGGACGGCCGCCATCGCCACAGATGGACGCAGCATGTGCCGGACATCCCGATGAGCATCGGGCTGCAGGCCCACGTCGCCTCGGCGAGTGAGACCTGGCACAACGGCCCGCCGGCCGCGGACGCCCCCGATCCCTACGAGGTGGAGGTCCGCTACGTCCGGTGGCTGGGCCGGCGCACCCTGGCGCCCGACAGGCCGGGAGCGGCGCTCTGCGGGCCGCAGGAGGAGGGACTCACGACGTCGCCGCGTCGGGGCCAGCGAGGAGGGGGCCGATGAAGGAATCGACCAAGCGCCTGATCCGCACCGCGCAGACCTACGTCCCCTGGCTCGCCGACGCCAAGGCCGAGTTCCAGTACCGCCTGCGCAGCCTCGCGCGGCGTCCCTTCGAGCCGGACTTTGCCGCGCTGCGCCTGTTCGGCGGCGAGGACCGGCTGCATCTCGACGTCGGCGCCAATCGCGGGCAGAGCATTGCCGCCATCCGCCTGACCGCGCGGCGCCCGCGAATCATGTCCTTCGAGCCGAACCCAGTGCTCGCGGCGCGGCTCGTCCGCCGGTTCGGCGACCTGCCGGGAGTGCGCATCGAGCCGGTGGGACTTGGCGACCGGGAGGGCGAGTTCGAGCTGCACATCCCCTACTACCGGGGCTACGTCTTCGACGGCCTTGCCTCGATCGACCGCGACGCCGCCTCCTCCTGGCTGAGCCCGAGGACGATCCACGGCTTCGACCCGGCGAAGCTGCGCATCGAGACGGTCCGCTGCCGGGTGGTCACGCTCGACAGCCTCGGGACGGAGCCCTTCTTCATCAAGCTCGATGTGCAGGGCTTCGAGCTGCCCGTGCTCCGCGGGGCCGAGGAGACGCTCCGCCGCCACCGCCCGGTGCTGCTGATCGAGACGCCGGACGACACGGCCGTCCTCGACCACCTCGCGGGCCTCGGCTACCGGCCCTACGCCTTCGATGCGCGTGAGGGACGCTTCCGCGCAGGGCGCACCGGCGTGCTTGGCACCTTCTTTCTCACCGACGACAAGGCCGATCCGATCGCCCGCTTCATCGACGCATGAGGCGATGCAGACGGCCCGTCCGCACTGTGCCGGGCGGGCCGGCCTCGCCTAGCTCGTCATGCGGTCCAGCGCCGGCACCCGGCGCAGCAGATGGACCTTGACGAGAATCGGCAGGAACACCCCGGCGAGCGTCAGCGCCGGCGCATGGATGACAAAGCCCTCTGCGGTCCAGCCGATGCCGAGGGCGATCAGCGTCGCCTTTGTCAGTCCGATCGCGATGGTGTTGAACAGGTAGATCACCATCGAGTAGCGGCCGAAGAACAGCGGCCATTCGGCATTGGCGAGCGGCGGCACGCGCATCGCCCCGTGCAGCGCCGGGATCGCGGCCAGGCCGCAGACGACGAGCGCCCACCACTCCCCGATCCATCCGAGATGCGCCGCGAGCAGGGAGAGGGCGAAGACGCCCCACCAGGCAGCCTGCCAGCGCTCGAACAGCGGCAGCCAGCGCTCCTCCCGCGCCGCGACCAGGCAGCCCAGCGTGAAGAACAGGAAATGCCGGCCGAATTTGTCGAGATAGGCGATCGCCGGCAGCTCGGCGGCGGCCAGCGCGAAGCCCAGCACCACGAAGCCACCGAGCCCGATCCGCGGTACGAGGAGCGGCGCAAGGGCGCTACTGAGGAACAGCACCCAGAGGAACCAGACCATCGTCGCGGGGCTCTCGCCCGTGGTCCAGACGAGGTCCTTCAGCCCGTCGAGCAGCCC
>JADGHI010000210.1 GCA_019689515.1 Acetobacteraceae bacterium
CTCCCGCCCGTCCCCAGGCGCCCGTCCCTGTCACCGTGCTCACCGGCTATCTCGGCGCCGGAAAGACCACGCTGCTCAACCGCATCCTCACCGAGAACCACGGCCGGAAATTCGCCGTGGTGATCAACGAGTTCGGGGAACTCGGCGTGGACAACGACCTCGTCGTGGATGCCGACGAGGAAGTGTTCGAGATGAACAACGGCTGCATCTGCTGCACCGTGCGCGGGGACCTGATCCGCATCATCGGCGGGCTGATGAAGCGCCGCGGCCGGTTCGACGGCATCATCGTCGAGACCACCGGCCTCGCCGACCCCGCCCCGGTGGCGCAGACCTTCTTCGCCGACGAGGACGTGCGGCGCGCGACCAAGCTCGACGCCATCGTCACCGTGGTGGACGCCAAGCACCTGCCGGCGCGCCTCGCCGACAGCCCGGAGGCGGAGGAGCAGATCGCCTTCGCCGACATCGTCGTGCTCAACAAGATGGATCTCGTCTCGCCCGAGGAGGCGGCGGAGGTCGAGCGGCGCGTCCGCGCCATCAATCCCTGGGCCGAGATCCGCCGCGCCATCAAGGCCGACGTGCCGATCGAGAGCGTGATCGGCCGCGACGCCTTCAACCTCGAGCGCATCCTCGAGCGCGAGCCGGAGTTCCTCTCCGGCGAGGACGAGCACGAGCACGATTCCGACGTGATCTCCCTGAGCTTCGAGGTCGAGCGGCCCATCGACCCGGAGCGGTTCAACGCCTGGATCACCCAGCTCCTCGCCACCAAGGGCCAGGACCTGCTGCGCACCAAGGGCATCCTGCACTACCAGGGCGAGGACCGGCGCTTCGCCTTCCAGGCGGTGCACATGCTGGCCGACGGCGACTTCATCGGCCCCTGGCGGGAGGGTGAGCCGCGCCGCAGCCGCATCGTCTTCATCGGCCGTGACCTCAACCGCCCGGTGCTCCGCCGCGGCTTCGAGGCCTGCCAGGTGGATGACCCGCAGGCGGTCGAGAAGGAGGTCGCCCGTTGGAGCCCGGACCAGGCGTGAGCGCGGACGGAACCGGCATCGGCGCGGCCGACGCGCTGCTCCAGAGCCGCGGCCGCTCGGCCGAGCTTGGGGCCTGGGTGGTCGGGATCGCCTTCGGGCGGGAGGGGCGCGTCTGCGCCTTCGGCCTCGGCGACGGCACGGTGCGCCTCGCCGCGCCCGGCCAGCCGGCGGAGGAATGGCGGACCGTCGCCGCGCATCCCGATGGCGCCTGCCTCGCCCTCTGCGCCGACGCCAAGGACGGCGCGCTCTCGGGCGGCGACGACGGCAGGCTGGTGCGCATCGCCCCCGACGGCACGGCGGAGGAGATCGCGCGCTACGGCACGAAATGGGTCGAGCATGTCGCGGCGCACGAGTCCGGCGTGCGCGCGGCGGCGGTCGGCAAGGCCGTTCATCTGCTCGACGGCGCCGGCAAGGCGCTGAAGTCGCTCGCCCATCCCTCGAGCGTCGGCGGCATCGCGCTCGACGCCAAGGGCAAGCGCGTGGCGGCGAGCCACTACAACGGCTGCTCGCTCTGGTTCGTCGCGGCGAAGGAGGACAAGCCGCGCGTGCTGGAGTGGAAGGGCAGCCACGGCACGATCGTGATCTCGCCGGACGGCACGCATGTCGTGACCGCGATGCAGGAGAATGCGCTGCACGGCTGGCGCCTCGCGGACGGGCAGCACATGCGCATGTCCGGCTACCCGTCCAAGACCAAGTCGCTCTCCTTCACCGCGAAGGGCCGCTGGCTGGCGACGAGCGGGGCGGAGAGCGTCGTGCTGTGGCCGTTCTTCGGCGGCGGGCCGATGGGCAAGGCGCCGACCGAGCTTGCCGGAGGCGACGGGGTGCTGTGCACCGCGGTCGCCTGCCATCCGCAGCAGGAGGTGGTAGCCGCGGGCTTCGCCGATGGGCTGGTGGTGATCGCCGAGATCGCCTCGGGGCGCGTGCTGCCGGTGGCGGCGCCGGGGCGCGGATCGGTGTCCGCCCTGGCCTGGAACGCGACCGGCGCCGCGCTCGCCTTCGGGACCGAGACGGGGTTCGCCGGGTTGGTGGACCTCTCGAAGCGATAGCGCCCGGCCTCGCCGGAATGGTCCGGGCCGGGGACAGGTCACGCGCGCCGTCGGTCCGGGCGGGCCGGACGTGGTAGGCTCCCCCCACGGCAACGGCAGGCAAGGGTGGATCGCATGGTCGCCGCGCCCGACAGCGTCCCGACTTTGGCCCTCCCGCAGGCGGAGGGTGGCCTCCGCATGCCCCGGCTCGGCCTCGGCACCTGGCCGATGTCGGGAGCGGAGTGCCGGCGTGCCGTCGAGTCCGCCCTCGGCCTCGGCTACCGCCACATCGACACCGCGGCCATGTACGGCAACGAGGCCGAGATCGGCGCCGCGATCGCCGATTCCGGCCTGCCGCGGGAGGAGATCTTCCTCGCCACCAAGGTCTGGTACGACCAGCTCACCCCCGCGAGCATCCGCGCCGCCTGCGAGGCCTCGCTGCGCCGCCTGCGCCTCGCCCACGTTGACCTCTTCCTGATCCACTGGCCGCACCCCGCCATGGACCTTGCCGCCGCGCTCGGCGCGCTGCGGCGGCTGAAGGAGGACGGCCTCGCCCGCGCCACCGGCGTCTGCAACTTCCCGCCCGGCCTGCTGCGCCGGGCGCTGGAGATCGAGCCCGAAGCGGTCTCCTGCCTGCAGGTCGAGTACCATTTCCACCTCTCGCAGGACCGGCTGCTGGAGATCACCCGCCCGCGCGGCATCCCGCTCACCGCCTATGCCCCCGTCGCCAAGGGCGCCGCGGAGCGCGACCCGGTGATGCGGCGGATCGCGCAGAAGCACGGCGCCACGCCGAGCCAGGTCGCGCTCGCCTGGCTGCTCGGGCAGGATCTCGTCGCCGCCATCCCCAAGGCAGCCAGCGTCTCGCACCAGCGCGCCAACCTGGCCGCGCTCGGGCTGCGGCTCGACGCCGAGGACCTTGCGGCAATCGCCGCCCTGCCCAAGGACCGGCGCCTGGTGGATCCGGGCTTCGTGCCGGACTGGCAGGCATGAGGCGCGCCGTGCCTGTCCGCCTCAGCCTCCGCGCCGCGGTCCGCCCCGCCCTGGCCCTCGCGGCGGCGGCCGTGACACTGGCGGCGCCGCCGGCCGCGGCGCAACTCCGCTCGATCGAGGAGCAGCGCCTCGGCGCCTGGCTCTATCGCACCGGGCGGACGCAGACGGCCCGCACCGCCTGCATCCTCGAGACCGAGCGGCCCGCCGGTACGCTCGCCGGGCATGTACGCCTCGCCATGCTGAACCAGCCCTTCGAATTCCACCTCTCGCTGCGCGATCTGCGCTGGCGCATCCCGCCGGGCACGGCGGGCATCGTGCGGCTGGAGATCGAGGGCGGCGCGACGCCCTACAGGGCCAATCTGCGCGCCCGGCAGGCGGGCCCGGACCGGACCGAGGTGGACCTGGCGAGCAACCCGGACGGCGCGGCGCGCTTCCTCGCGGCGCTGGCCGCGGGGCAGCGGCTCACCGCGCGGATGCCGGACGGCCAGGTGATCTCTGCGCCGCTCGCCGGCACGGCGGTGCTGGTGCAGCGCCTCCATGACTGCTTCCGGCGCCGGCTGATGCCCCGCCAGACCCGCGCCGGGACGGCGCCCTCCCCGCACGGGGGCCCGATGCTCGTACCGGTGCCATCCCCGGCGCCGCCCGAGGCGACCGGCCCGGCCGGCCCGCCGGTAGCGACGGCGAGCCGCGGGGCTGCGGCCGCCGCCCCGCGCAACCCCTTCGCCGGGCCGAATGCGGCGACGCAGCCCGGCAGCGTCTGGCGCTGACAGGCCGCCCACCGCCGCCCGCCCATCCGTGCCACGCGCCACGGCGGAGGACCCGCATGGAACCGCGGGCCGCTCCGTGGCCTAATGGTGCAACGCGCGCCGCCCCTCCCGCCCGGAGCGCGACCGATGGAGGACCGGCCCATGGTCGAACGGGACGACGACGAAGTGGACCTCGGCATCAGCCTGGAGACGATCGCAACCATTGTGGACAACGCCCGGGCGCTGCAGGTCAAGGAGCCCGGCGAGGCCGAACAGCTCTCCGAGGACGACGACAGCGAGGCCGCGCTGCTGCAGAACGACCCGGGGGACATGACCGAGGACGCGTTGCGCGCCTTCATCAACGACCTGAACGAGGACGAGCAGGCGGCGCTGATCGCCCTCGCCTGGGTGGGGCGCGGCGACTACGACGCCTCCGAATGGGAGGAGGCCCTGCGCCTGGCGCGCGAGCGGGGCGAGGGGCGCGACACGGCGGAATACCTGCTGAGCATGGACATGCTCGGCGACCTCCTGGCCGAGGGCGTGGCCGCCTTCGGGCTCTCGATCGAGGACGCGGACCGGTAGCGGCCTCCACCCCCCGCGGCCGGGTCCGCGGCGGGGCGGAATTCCCGTCCGGCGCGTTCTGGTCTAAGAAGCCGGCGTGGCTTTCCTGTGCCGTTTGACGCCGGCCGCGGCAGTGCCGGTCGCCCTCTTCCTCTTGCTCGGCAGTTGCGCGGCGCGCGATGCGTCGGTGGCCGATGCCGCGCGCACGGAGATGGTCGGGCTGCGCGCCGACGACCTGCGCCTCTGCGCCGGCCCGCCGGACAAGCGGGAGACCTCGGACGCCGGTGAGTTCTGGACCTATGACCGCACGCCCTCGGGCGGCGGCGTCTCGGTGCCGGTGCCGGTGGCCGGAGGGAGCGTGAGCTTCTCCGGCGGCGGCATCTGCCGCGCCACCTTCCAGCTCGTGGAGGGGCGGGTGACGCGCATCAGCATCAACGGCACGAACGAGCTGGGCGTGGCCCGCGACGCCGCCTGCGCCCCCGTGGTCCAGGGCTGCCTGCGGATGATCCGGGCGGGGACGATCCGGACGGAGTGACCGCCGCGGCGGGTGGGGGGCGCGCCGCCGCCCCCGCCTTCCCCTGCTCAGGCAACGCGAGCGAGATCATGCGCGGCGAGCGTCGGCGCGGCGTGCCGGGCGATGATCTGCCCGTTGAGCGAGGCAAGAAGCTGCCCCCGTAGGACAGGTCGATGTCCGCAGCGGCCACCGTTTCGATTGCGAGCCCCCCTGGGACGCTGAGCGCGCCGAACCCGCCGTGGCGCTCCGGCAGGTCGGCGCGCCGATCAGGCCGGACGCACCCATCCCCCGCGCCAGGCCGCTCGCGCTCGCGCGCCATGCAGCGGGGAGTGATCCGCTCTTGGGCGAAGCGCCGCGCCGGCGGCGGCTATGGCCGGCCGCCTGCGCCATGTCCGGCTGACGCCGCAGGGCGATCGGGTATGATCCGACATGCCCGGCAGCATCCGCCGGTACCGCCGAGGACGCCCTGGCGGGCTTCTCCACCGGGAATGCACGCTGCCGTACCGCCTGCTCGTCAGGCTGAGGGACAGTCTCGGCCGGATCCCCGGCCCAACAGGCGAACGAACTACCGCACCACGGAGGAACGACACGAGATGGCTGCCACTCCCACGCACGAAGCACAGGCCCTCGCCGGCGCGGCGCCGGCGCTGGACTACGACGCCATCGTCATCGGGGCGGGCATGTCCGGCCTGTACCAGCTCTATCGCCTGCGTGGGCTCGGGATGCGGGTGCGGGTGTTCGAGGCCGGCTCCGGCGTCGGTGGCACCTGGTACTGGAACCGCTATCCGGGCGCGCGCTTCGACTCGGAGAGCTACTCCTACGGCTACTCCTTCTCGGAGGAGCTGCTGCAGGAATGGGACTGGACCGAGCATTTCGCGCCGCAGCCGGAGACGCTGCGCTATCTCAACTATGTCGCCGACAAATTCGACCTGCGCCGCGACATCCAATTCCGCAGCCGCGTGACCGCCGCACATTACGACGAAGGGATGCGCGGCTGGACGGTGACGCTGGAGGACGGCAGCCGCCACAGCGCGCGCTTCCTCATCACCGCCGTCGGCCCGCTCTCGGCGCCGACCTGGCCGCGCATCGAAGGCATCGAGAGCTTCGCCGGGCAATCCTTCCACACCGCCCGCTGGCCGCATGAGCCGGTGGAGTTCGCGGGCAAGCGCGTCGCGGTGATCGGCACCGGTGCCACCGGCGTGCAGACCATCCAGGAGGTCGCAAAGACCGCCGGCCACCTGACCGTGTTCCAGCGCACCCCGAACTGGTGCGCGCCGCTGCACAACCGCCCGATCACCCCGGAGGAGATGCGGCAGATCAAGGCGAGCTACCCGGAGATCTTCCGCCGCTGCCAGGAGACCTTCTCCTGCTTCCTGCACACGCCGGACCCGCGCGGCACCTTCGAGGTGACACCGGAGGAGCGCGAGGCCTTCTACGAAAAGCTCTACGCCTCGCCCGGCTTCGGCATCTGGGTCGGCAATTTCCGCGACATGCTCACCGACCCGGCGGCGAACGCCGAGATCTCCGCCTTCGTCGCGAAGAAGATCCGCCAGCGGGTGAAGGACCCCAAGGTGGCGGAGAAGCTGATCCCCAAGGACCACGGCTTCGGCACCCGCCGCGTCCCGCTCGAGACCAACTACTACGAAGTCTACAACCAGCCCAACGTCCGGCTGGTGGATCTCCGGGAGACGCCGATCGAGAGGATCACGCCCAGGGGCATCAAGACCACCGACGCCGAGTACGAGTTCGACATCATCATCTACGCGACGGGCTTCGACGCCATCACCGGCAGCTTCGACCGCATCGACATCCGCGGCAAGGGCGGGCGCAGGCTGAAGG
>JADGHI010000004.1 GCA_019689515.1 Acetobacteraceae bacterium
CCCCCGCGTCCGCACCCGCACGTCGCGCGTCATGTCGTAAAGTTCGTCTAGGTCGGGCCGCTCTTCAGCGGGCAGCTCATCCAGGCAGATCGATGCCCAAGGCCGCCTCCGGCCAATCCGCCGCCCGGGTCCGCCTCCCACAAATGTTCTGCCAGCGGACTTGGATCGCCCGGCAATTGCGATCGCCCGCACCGCCTTGGCTACCGGCCTGTGCTGCCCCGACGCCCCTCCGCGTGCCGGGGCTTTGCAACAGCTGTACCGATCTCGCCCAATCATTCGCCAAACGTCTTAAGCCAGAGTTCAATGATATTGGACACGTTGTTTCGCCGCCCCTAGCCTCCCCCCTCACGACGCCGCAAGCCGGAAGGGGTGACCGTGGACGCCTTCGATCCGATCACGCTCGAAGTCTATTGGAGCCGGCTGATCTCCATCGCCGATGAGGCCGCGACCGGCCTGTTGCGCACTGCCTTCTCGACCATCGTGCGAGAGTCGAACGACTTCGCGACGGTGCTGATGGACCGCAACGGCGATTCCGTCGCGGAGAACACGGGGGGCATCGCCTCCTTCTCCTGCATCCTGCCCAAGACGACCAAGAGCTTCCTGCAGCGCTTCCCCGCCGAGACCTGGCGGCCGGGCGATTGTGTCATCACGAACGACCCCTGGCTCGCCACCGGCCACCTGCCGGACTTCACCGCCGTCTCGCCCATCTTCCATCGCGGCAAGCTGGTCGGCTTCGCCGGCTCGATCGCGCATTCGCCCGACGTGGGCGGCGCGCTGTGGTCGGCCGACTGCCGCGAGCTCTTCGAGGAAGGCATCCGCATCCCGCCCACGCGCCTCTTCCGCGCCGGCGAGCGGAACGAGCAACTGGTCGAACTGCTGACCGCCAATGTCCGCATCCCCGGCCCCGTCATGGGCGACCTTGAGGCCCAGGTGGTGGCGAACGAGGTCGCGGTGCGGCGCGTTGCCGAATTCCTGGAGGACACGGGACTCGAGGATCTGCAGGGCCTCTCGGAGGCGCTGCAGGAACGCGCCGATCGCGCCATGCGCCGCGCCATCGCGGAGGTGCCGGATGGCGAGTACCGCGCGACGCTGGACGCGGACGGCTTCGACGAACACAAGACGCATATCGCCTGCCGCATCACCGTGTCGGGCGAGCAGATGCACATCGACTTCGCGGGCACCTCGCCGCAGATCGACCGCGGCATCAACTGCGTCCTGAACTATACCCATGCCTACGCGGTCTATCCGATCAAGTGCGCGCTCGACCCCTTCACGCCGCGCAACGAGGGCTCCTACCGCGCAATCAGCGTGGACGCGCCCGAGGGGTCCATCCTTAATCCCCGCTTCCCTGCCCCTTGCAGCGCGCGGCAGCTCACCGGCCACCTGCTGGCGGGCGTGATCTACGAGGCGCTGGCCGAGGTGCTGCCCGATCGCGTCATGGCCGAGTGTGGTGGCGCGCCGACCATGCGTGCGCTGTTCAGCGGCCAGACCCCTGCGGGCGACCGCTTCTCCCAGGTGCTGTTCGCCAGCGGCGGCATGGGCGCCTGCCCGCACCGCGACGGCCTGGCCACCACGGCCTTCCCGACCAATGTCGGCGCGGGTTCGATCGAGGCCTTCGAGAGCGTGGCGCCGCTGCTGGTCTGGCGGAAGCAGCTCCGCCCCGATTCCGGCGGTGCCGGACGCTTCCGCGGCGGCCTCGGCCAGGAGGTGGAGATCGAGGTGCGCACGACTGCGCCCGTTCGCCTCTCCCTGCTGTCGGACCGGCGTGACCATCCGGCCAAGGGTCTGCTCGGCGGGAAGCCCGGTGCGCCCGCGGTGATCGAGATCGACGACGGCACGCGCCCGCATCCGAAATCGCGCACGACCGTCGCGCCGGGGCGGCGCGTGAAGCTGCTCTACGCAGGAGGCGGCGGTTTCGGCGACCCGCGCAAGCGCGATCCTGAGGCGATCAAGGCAGACCTGCGCGACGGCTACATCACTGCCGAGGCCGCGCGGCGCGACTACGGGGTGGAGTGAGATCATGGGCGGCACCGCAACCGCGCGCATTGGTGTTGATGTCGGCGGCACCTTCACCGACCTGGTCCTGCATGACCAGGCCCGCGACCTGGTCGCCACCGGTAAGCTCCTGACCACACCGGACGACCCGAGCGAAGCCATCATCGCAGGTATCCAGCGTCTGCTGAGCGAGACCGGTCTCACCACCGCCGACCTGCACAGCATCGTCCACGGGACCACCCTCGTCACCAACACGGTCATCGAGCGCACCGGCGCGCGTATCGGTTTGCTCACGACGGCGGGCTTCCGCGACGTGATCGAGATCGGGCGCGAGACGCGCTACGACCTCTACGACCTGTTCCTCGAGGCGCCGCCGACGCTGGTGCCGCGCCATCGCCGCCTGGAGATCGCGGAACGCATCGACAGCGACGGCCAGGTGCTGCTCGCGCTGGACGAGGCGGCCGTGCGGGACGCCGTGCGCCGGCTGGTGGAGGAGGAGGGAATCGAGGCGCTCGCCATCGGATTCCTCCATTCCTACCGCAACGGCCGGCACGAGCAGCGCGTGGCCGAGATCGTGCACGAGCTCTATCCCAGCCTGCCGCTCTCCCTCTCCTCTCGCGTCGCGCCGGAGATCCGGGAGTTCGAGCGCATCAGCACGGCCTGCGCGAACGCCTATGTGCAGCCGCTGATGCGCCGCTACCTGGACAGGCTGGAGGCGAAGCTCGCGTCGCTCGGCTTCCGGGGACGGCTGCTCATCATGCTCTCGGGCGGCGGCATCGCCTCGGTTCGGGATGCGAAGGACTATCCGATCCGGCTGATCGAGTCCGGCCCCGCGGCGGGGGCCATGGCGGCCTCCTTCATCGCGCGGCTCGCGGGGCTCGACCACGTCGTCTCCTACGACATGGGCGGCACGACGGCGAAGATGTGCCTGGTCGAGAACGGCGCGCCCGACCGCAAGTTCGACTTCGAGGCCGGGCGCGTGCGCCGCTTCGTCAAGGGCAGCGGCCTGCCGCTCAAGGTCTCGGTCGTGGACATGATCGAGATCGGCGCCGGCGGCGGCTCCATCGCCCGCGTCGAGGAAGGTTCCGGCCTGATGAAGGTCGGCCCGCGCAGCGCCGGCGCCAAGCCCGGCCCCATCTGCTACGGCCGCGGCGGAACCGAGCCGACGGTGACGGACTCCGACCTCGTCCTCGGGCGGCTCGACCCCGGCTACTTCCTGGGCGGGGAGATGCAGCTCAACGTGCAGGCCGTGCAGGACGCGATCGAATCGAAGCTCGCCGCGAAGCTGGACGTGCCGCGCGACACGGCCGCCCTCGGCATCCGGCGCATCGTTGACGAGACGATGGCGGCGGCGACACGGATGCACCTGGCGGAGAAGGGACGCGACCCCCGCCGCTATACCCTGATCGCCTTCGGCGGGGCGGGGCCGGTGCATGCCTATGACCTCGCGCGGCTGCTCAAGATGCGGCGGATGGTGGTGCCGCTCGGCGCGGGTGTCGCCTCGGCGCTCGGCTTCCTCGTGGCTCCGCCGGCGACCGACCTGGTGCGCAGCCATGTCGCGCGGCTGGAGCGCATGGACTGGGCCACGGTGAACGCACTGCTGGCCGAGATGGCGGAGGAGGGGCGCGAGCTGCTGCTCGAGGCCGGCGCCGCGCCGGAGGAGATCCGCACCATCCCCGCCGCCGACATGCGCCATGTCGGCCAGGGCTTCGAGATCCCGGTGCCGCTGCCCTCCATGCAGCTCTCCGCCGCCGACCTGCCTGCGATTCGGCAAGCCTTCTTCGCCGCCTACCGTGAGCGCTTCGGCCGGACGACGGAGGACCTGCCGATCGAGGCGCTGAGCTGGCGTGTCGCCTGCGTCGCACCGGGCCGCGACATCCGCCTCGAGCGTGCCCGTGCGAAGGACAGCTTCACCGACTCCGCACGCGCCGTCCGCGGCAAGCGGGAGGTGATGTTCGAAGGTGCTGGATGGCTGACCTGCACCGTGTATGATCGCTACGCGCTGGCACCGGGCGCCACCTTCGAAGGGCCTGCGTTGGTTGAGGAGCGCGAATCCACCTGCGTCATTGGCCCTGGCGCCAAGGTGACGGTGGATGCCTTCCGCAACCTGGTCGTTGACCTGCCCTGAACGGGGCGGGCCGGCGACGCTGGTGTGAGCCCAAAGCGCCCGAAAGAAGCGCAACGGATGGAGCGAGACCCAGTCGGCCCATCAGGACCAGCAAGCCGCATGTGATGCGGCAACAGGAAGGTGGATCATGATCCTGGCGATGCGTCGTCGTCACCTGCTCGCCGCCGGCTTGGCCGGCCTCGGCGCCCGCGCGGCGCGGGCGCAGGGGGCTTATCCCTCGCGGCCGATAACCATGGTCATACCGTGGCCGGCCGGCGGTTCGACGGACACGCTCGGCCGCGTGCTGGCGCAGGTCATGTCAGCCGACCTGGGCCAGCCGATCGTGGTGGAGAACCGGAGCGGAGCTTCCGGCACGGTCGGTCATAGCCATGTCGCGCGGTCGCGGCCGGACGGCTACACGATCATGCTCGCGACCAACAGCACCTACGCCATCGCGCCGCATCTGATCGACCTGCCCTACGACAACCGTGGCGCCTTCACCGGCGTCAGCCTGGTGGCGCGCTATGCGCAGGCGCTCTGCGTCCATCCCTCCGTCCCAGCGAACAACGTGGCGGAGTTCCTGGCCTATATCCGCGCGCAGCCGGGCAAGGTCGCCTTCTCCACGGCCGGCATCGGCGCGAGCAGCCATCTGGCGACCGAGCTGCTGATGGCCAAGACGAACACGCAGATGCTGCATGTGCCCTATCGCGGCGGCGGGCCTTCCGCGCAGGCGCTGCTGGCCGGCGAGGTGGCGTGCTCCTTCGTGGATCTCATCACCGCCCTGCCCTTCCGTCAGGCCGGCCAGCTCAAGATCCTCGGCGTCAGCACCCTGCGGCGGTCCGAGATCGCGCCGGAGGTGCCGACGCTCGCGGAGAGCGGTGTCCCTGACTTCGAGTCGTCCACCGATTGCGCGCTGCTCCTGCCCGCGGGCACGCCAGCCCCGATCGTCGAGCGCATCTCGGCCTCGCTCCGACGTGCCCTGACGGACGCTGAGACGCGGCGAAAGCTCATCTCGCTCGGGGTCGAGCCCATCGGCAGCAGCGCCGCGGAGTTCGACGCCTACTGGACGCGCGAACTCAACAAGTGGGGCGAGATCATTCGCACCCGGAACATCAGGATGGGCTGAGCGAAGGCGGGGCGGGTGGACACTGCTCCGCCCGCCCCCCTCGACTCACGCCGGAGAAGGGAACCGTGCCGTGATCACCCGCCGCCACCTCGCTCTGGCCACGCTGGCGACCACCGCGCCCCTGGCGAACGCCGCTGCGCAGTCGCCCGCCTGGCCAAGCCGTCCCATCGTCTTCACCATCCCCTTCCAGGCGGGCGGCTCGGCCGACCTGCTGGCGCGCCTGGTGGCGGAACGGATGATGCCGCGCATCGGTCCCGGCGCGCGGATCGTGGTGGAGAACCGCGCAGGGGCGGGCGGAACCATCGGCAGCGACTATGTGCGGCGGCAGCCGCCCGATGGCCATGCGGTCCTGCTCGCGACACCTTCGACGCACGGCACGGTGCCGGCGCTGCAGCCCGACACCACGCCCTACGATCCGATCGCGGACTTCACGCCCATCGCGATCATGGGGCGCGCCCCGATCGCCCTCGCCGTGCCCAAGGCTTCGCCGTTTCACGATGCCCGCGCACTGATCGCGGCGGTGCGTGCCGCGCCGGGCAGCGCAAGCTGGGGCAGCTCCGGCTCCGGCAGCGTCGGCCATCTTGCCGGGGAGCTGATGGCGCTGCTGGCCGGGGGGCTCCGGGCCGAGCACATCCCCTACCGCGGCGGCGCGGGCGTGGCCGATGCGCTGGCCAAGGGCGAGGTGCAGTATGCGTGGGAGCCGCTCGGCTCGCTTGCCGCGGGCGCGAAGGACGGGCTGTTCCGCGTGATCGCCGTCGGCACCGCCACGCGCCACCCGCTCTTCCCCGAGGTCGGGACGATGCAGGAGGCAGGCCTTCAGGGTTTCGAGGCGTCCACCTGGAACGTCATGGTCGGCCCGCGCGGCCTGCCGCCCGAGATCGTCGCGCGGCTTTCCGCCGCCGCCAACGCCTCCCTCGCCGAGCCCGACGTGCGGTCGCGCCTGGCTGTCGCCGGCATCGACGCGGTGTCCGACAGCACGCCTGAGTCCACCGCTGCCTTCCTTGCCGCAGAATACGCCAAGTTCCGCGACATCGTCGCGCGCGCCAACCTGCGCCTTCCGCGCTGACACGCCACCCGCCCTGAAGGACGTCGCATGAGTGACCATCCCGCCGTCGCCGAACGACTGAAGCGCATCCAGCCCTCCCAGACCATCGCGATGCGCCAGCGCTCGCAGGCGCTGAAGGCCGAAGGCAAGGACGTGCTGGCCATTTCCTCCGGCGAGCCGGATTTCGACACGCCCCGCCACATCAGGGATGCCGCCATCGCGGCGATCGAACGGGGCGAGACCCGTTACACGGACATCGCCGGCACCCGCGCGCTGCGCCGCGCGGTCGCCGAGAAGTTCAAGCGCGACAACGGCATCGACTACGCGCCCGAGGAGATCATCGTCTCCACCGGCGGCAAGCAGGTGGTCTACGACGCGATGGTCGCGACGCTGAACCCGGGCGACGAGGTCATCATCCCCACCCCTTGCTGGGTCTCCTACCCCGACGTCGCTGCCCTCGCGGACGGCGTGCCCGTGCTGCTGCCCTGCGGCGCGACCCAAGGCTTCAAGCTCACCCCCGCGCAGCTCGAGGCCGCGATCACGCCGCGTACCAAGTGGCTGGTGGTGAACACGCCGTCCAACCCCACCGGTGCCGTCTACAGCTGGGAGGAGCTGGCAGGCCTTGCGGAGGTGCTGCTGCGCCACCCGCAGGTGCTGATCCTCACCGACGACATCTACGAGAAACTGATCTTCGACGGCCGCCGCTTCGCCACCTTCGCCCAAGTGGAGCCGCGGCTGCGCGACCGCACCGTGACGATGAACGGCTGCTCCAAGGCCTATGCGATGACGGGCTGGCGCATCGGCTTCGCCGGGGCGCCGCGCGGCCTGATCGCGGCGATGGACAAGCTGCAGGGGCAGAGCACCTCCAACACCTGCTCCATCGCCCAGGCCGCGGCGATCGCTGCGCTGACCGGCCCGCAGGACGAGACGGAGCGCATGCGCCAGGCCTATGAGCGCCGGCGCAACCTGGTGGTAGAGATGCTGAACGCGACGCCAGGGCTGCGTTGCCACATGCCGGAAGGTGCCTTCTACGCCTTCCCTGACATGACGGCCTGCCTTGGCCGCACCACGGCAGGCGGCACGCGCATCGAGAGCGACTGGGACTTCGTGTTCGCCCTGCTGTCGGAAGCCGGCGTGGCGGCGGTGCACGGCAGCGCTTTCATGTTCCCGGGGCACTTCCGCGTCAGCTTCGCCGCGTCCGACGAGGTGCTGGAGGAGGCTTGCCACCGCATCCGCCGGTTCTGCGAGGGGCTGCGGTGACGGCGGGCCGCTGACGCCTTCCCGGCATCGGCTCGCGATGGTCCGTGGGCGCCTCGTCCACCTGGACGCCGGCGCTACGGACTTGCTGGACGAAGCGGGTGGCCACTGCGCTGGCGCCATCCTGCTGCCAGGCGAGCCAGATCGCGGTCATCGCCCCTGGCGCATCCAGTGGCCTTACGCGGATGCGGCCTGGCCGCAGCCAACACAGCGCCGCGGGCAAGACGGAAATCCCCAGGCCCGCGGCGACGAGCCCCAGGATCATCGAATTGGCGGTTGCCTCCTGGATGATACGTGGCTGGAAGCCAGCCTCCATGCACAGCGACTGAAGCTGGTCATTCAGGCTGGAGCCGACGGCACGAGAGAAGAAGATGAAGGCTTCCTCGGCCAGCGCGCTGATCGGCACGGGGCCGGTCTCCACCGCCAACCTGTGCTCCAGAGGCAGGACCACGCAGAGCGCCTCCCGGACGACCTCGAGCGAGCTGAGATTCCCTGGCAAGGGAGGTCGTGCGGGGCTGCGCAGAAACGCGACATCGAGCTGACCGCGGAGGAGCTCCTCGATCTGCCCGGGCGTCGCACGCTCCCGTAGTGTCAGCGTGACGTTTGGCCATGCTCGCCGAAAGGTGCTGATGGCGGCTGAGACCGCACCGCTAAGCGGCGCCGACGGAAAAAGTCCGATGCGCAGCTCGCCGAGTTCCCCCTGCTGAGCTCGCATCGCAACCTGCCTTGCGCGCTCCGCCTGTTCCAGCGTCGCTTTCGCCTCCGCCAGGAACAGCCGCCCCGCATCCGTGAGCCTGACCTGGCGGTTGCTGCGCTCCAGCAGCCGCACCCCGAGATCGAGTTCCAGCGCCGCGATTTGCTGACTCAGTGGCGGCTGGGACATTTTCAGCCGTGCCGCCGCGCGGCCGAAATGCAGCTCCTCTGCCACGGCGACAAAATAGCGCAGATGCCGAAGTTCCATCCGACGCCTCGCTCGAAACGCGTGTCCGAAGATCGGGGTACTTGCCCGTTGTGCGGACATTAAAGCCCGTCTCGGAACCGAGTCCGAACGGTTCGGGCGGCTGAGGACCGTCGTCACCTACCCGGCTTCCGGATCCACTCCGCCCAGGTCGGGCGATCCAGGGCGAACAGGTCAGAGGTCCTGGCATACCAGCGCGCCCCATGCATGCTCCCAATCAGGTCCAGCGCGGGCGTGTCGATCGCGGGCGAATCGGCGCCGCCTATGACGCAAGCATCGGCGACATGCACCAGCAGGACGCGCACCAGCAGGATCGCTTGGTCCGGGCCGGGCTCGATGGCTTGGTGCAACCGGCACTCGAAGGCGACCGGGCTGTCGGCAAGGCGGGGCGGCGCCACCCGCTCGGAGGGGCTGACCGCAAGCCCGGCCAGCGCCGCCTCGTCCACGCCGGGCGGGGCGTCGATGCAGGTGAGGTTCATCGCCTCGGCGAGCCGCCCGGCGACCATGTTCACCACCAGCTCACCGGTCGCCAGCACGTTCAGGCCGGTGTCCTTCAGGCGGCCCTCCGGGTGCGGCAGCACGCCGATCGCCAGCAGCGGCGGGTCGATGGCAAGGGGGGCGAAGAAGCTGTAGGGCGCGGCGTTGAGCCGCCCTGCGGCGTCGAGGCTCGTGACCAGCGCGATCGGGCGCGGCACCACCGCCCCCGTCAGCACCTCGAAGCGCGCCACGGGCGACATGCCCTCGAAGTCGAAGCGCACGGCGGCCTCCCCTCCCGACGATCCCGGAGGCGACCGAAGACCGGCGCGGACCCCGGGCGCCCGGCGGCAGCATAGCCGCGCGGGCCTGCGCGACCCGAGCGATTTGACCGACGCCGAGTGGCGGCTGTCGGAGCCGTCCCTGCCGAGTAGTGCGCGGCGGCGTGGACACCGCCGGGCGTGGCCACCGCGGGAGATCATCGATGCGATCTTCGCCGTCCTCCGGGCGGGCTGCGCGTGGCGCCTGTTGCCCGACGGCTTCCCGCCGTGGCCGACCGTCTACCGCCGGTTCGCCCGGCTACGCGGCAGCACAATCTTGGAGAGCGTGAGCCACTACCTCGTCGCGCTCGACCGCGGGCGCGTCGGTCGAGGGGCGATCCCGACGGCGGCGGTGATCGATGCCCAGAGCGGGAGGACCACCGGGAGCGCGGCCCGCGCGGCTACGACGCGGGCAAGACGGCGACGGGCCGCAAGCGGCACGCGATGGTGGACAACGACGGCTGGGGCGCTGCTCCTGCACGTCCACTCCGCCGCCGTGCAGGACCGTGACGGTGCGGCGGGGCCGGTGCTGCGTGGGTCGCACTCCACCTCGCGCTCCCACCTGTTGAAGGGCTCACGCCGCCTCGGCAACGAGCATGTACCGCGCCGCGCGGCAACCCTACGCGCAACTTCGTGGGTCCTGCCGGCCAGGGCAGAGGATCGTGCTGGTGCGGTCGGCGGCGAGCCCGAGACCGGACAGGAGCAGACCGGCGCTGCAAATGGTGTCATTGCTCCCGCACCGGGAGCCGCACCGCGGGCGTCGAGCGAGGGACATCACCGCCTCGGGGCCGCGAGAGGCGCCCGATTGACCGCCCAAGTCCGCGGCGCGGTCGGCACGCCGTGAAAAGCAGGCAGTCGGCTCAGCCGGACGTCAGCCGCGCCGCAATGGCGTCGGCGAGCCGGCCGACCGCCGTGCTCGCCGTGGCCACGAAGGCCCGGGTGTCGTTGCCGGCGACCGGCACCGTCACGCTCTCGGTCCATGCGCCGGCGCGCCGGCGCGGGTCGCGAAAGCTCGTCGCCGCCTGCGCCGTCAGGGTCAGTGCCGCCGGCGCCGTCATGCCCAGCCGCTGCACATTGACCTCGACCGTCGCATCGGCCGGCGCCGAGATCGCGCCGACGCTGGAGTGGACGCTCGTGCCCGGCAGGCGCTGGGCCAGGTTCTCCACCAGGACACGGGTCAGCATCCCGTCCAGCGGTTCGCCCCACCAGTCGTTGTCGGAGACGTTGAGGCGGTACTCCTCGGCCGAGCGCACGATCGGCAGCCGGTCGAGATACTGTGCCAGCGAAACCTCGCGCACCACCACCGAGCGCGGACCGCCGCGGGCACGGCGCGGCTCGCCCGGCGACGGCAGGATCGTGTAGAGCACCGGATCGGGCGACCGGCACGCGGCGGAGGAGGCGGCGGTCGCAAGCAGCGCCAGGGCGCCGAGCACGCCGGCGCGGCGGCGGCCGAGCGGGGCGGACATCAAGGGTTCCTCCCCGTGGCGGCCCGGCCGCGGATCAGTGCCTCCGGGTTCCGGTTCAGCGTGTCGGCCAGGCCGCGCAGCGACCGCGCCGCGCCGTTCAGCTGCTCGAGCAGCCGCGCGAGGTCGCGGCGAAACTGCGAATCGTCGCCGTAGCCGCGATTGACCGAGCCGAGCAACCGGTTCGCCTGGGCGACCGTGTTCTGCAGGTTGTTCACCAGGGGCGCCAGGTCACGCAACGCCGGCGTCGCCGCCCCGTCGAGCTGCCTCATCACGTCCTGCGCGCTGGCCAGCGCCGCCTGCAGCGAGTCCAGCGCCGCCTTCAGCTCCGGCCCGCGCACCAGCGTCTCGACGCCGGCCAGCGTGCCGCTCAGGCTGTCGCCGATCTGCTGGAACGGCATGCGCTCGACCTTCGCGAGCACCTGGTTCACCGAATCCATGATGGCCGCGAACTGGCCGGGCACGGAGGGCAGGACGATGACGCCGTCCGCGACCGCGATCTCGGCCGGCTCCGCGTTCGGCACGATGTCGAGCGAGATCTGCTGCTGCCCGGTCAGCAGGTTGGCACTGGCGAGCCGCGCCCGGAGCCCCTGCCGCACCAGGAGGCGGGCGTTCTCGAGCGGCCCGCGCGACGCGGCGAGGCCCGAGCCCGCGATCCGCTCCGGCTCGATCTCATAACGGACAGGCACCCGCAGGCGGTCGGCCGCCGGGTCGTATTCCAGGTCGAACCCCAGCACCTCGCCGATGCGCACGCCCTGGAAGGTCACCGGCGCGCCAGGGGCGAGGCCGCTCACCGAATCCGTGAAGTACGACAGCGCCGGCACCCGCCGCCTGACCGCCGCGTTGCCCGCCGCCTCGCGGCTCGCGTAGAGCGGCAGCACCCGGTCGTGCGGGATCTCGGGCGCGTCGCGCACGGCCTCCGACGTCTCGAAGGCGATGCCGCCGAGCAGCAGCGCGCGTACGGATTCGAGCTGGAGCTGAACGCCCTCCGCCCCGAGCCTGAGCGACACGCCCGAGGCGTTCCAGAAGCGCGACCCCTCGCGGACGTACCGGTCGTAGGGCGCGCGGATGAAGGCGTGGATGGTCACGCTCTCGGCCATGTCGGCAATGTCCCAGCCGAGCACCTCGCCGACGTCGAGATCGCGGAAGAAGACCGGCGCCCCGAGGCTTATCGAGCCCAGCCGGTCGGCCTTCAGCAGGAAGGTGCGGCCCGGCTCCGCAGTCTCCAGCACCGGGGGATCCTGGAGGCCGGTGAAGTGCCGCTCCGGCGGTCCGCCGTTCGCCGCCGCCGGCGAAAGCTGGATGTAGGAGCCCGAAACCAGGGTCCCGAGGCCGGAGACGCTGCCGGCGAACAGCCGCGGCCTCACCACCCAGAAGCGCGCCTCGCGGGTCAGCAGCGGCGCGGCCTCGCGGTTCATCCGCACCGTCACCACCACGTGCTCATGATCCTCGGCGAGGGCGATCGTCTCGACCCTGCCTATGATGACGTCGCGGAGCTTCACCTGCGACTGGCCGGCCGTCAGGCCCCCGGCGTCGCGGAAGGTGATCGTGATGGTCGGCCCGCGCTGCGCGAAATTGTGCCAGACAAGATAGCCCGCGATCAGCACGGTCACGATCGGGATCGCCCAGATGGGCGAGAGGCGCCGCCAGCGGCGGCGGCCGCCGCCCTCGCCCTCGACCTTGGAGTGCACGACCGCCTCGGGATGCGGAAGGTCCATCATCTCGCCGTCCTCATCCCCCCATGCGTTGCCGCCGCGGCGGGACCGTTCCGCCCGGCCGCATCCCACATCAGCCGTGGATCGAAGCTCTCGGCCGCGAGCATGGTCAGGATCACGACGGCGCAGAACGCCACCGCACCGACTCCCGGCTCGATGCTGACCACCGAGCCGAACTGCACCAGCGCGACCAGGATGGTCTCCATGAAGATGTCGATCATGGACCACCGGCCGATCGCGTTGACCACGAAGTAGAGCCGGGTGCGGTCGCGCAGCCGCGCCTCCCAGCCGAGCCGGTAGGAGACGAGGAGGACCGCGAGCCCGATCACCTTCAGCAGCGGCACCGCCACGCTGGCGAAGAACACCAGCGCGGCGAGCGGATACAGGCCGCTGTCGAGCAGCTCGACGACGCCGCCGAGGATGGTGCTGGGCGCGCCGGAGCCGAACTGGATGAACTGGAGCACCGGGTAGGTGTTCGCCGGGATGTAGAGGATGGCGGCGGCGATGAGCAGCGCCCAGGCGCGCCCAACACCGTTTGGCTTGCGTGGATGCAGCGCGCCGCCGCAGCGCGGGCAGCGGTCGTCATGGCCGTGCGGCAGACTGACCAGCCCGCAGGTATGGCAGCCGACGGCACCCGCGCCCGGCGCGGCGAGCGCGACGGCAGCGTGGTCGAGCGTGGCATCCGGGACGCCGCGCCGCTCCATCTCCTCCCAGACCGCCTGGGGATCGAGCACCGCTTGCGCCGCGATCATGGTGAGCATCAGCAGGCCGAGCGCGTAGAGCGCGACGCCGATCTCGATGTGCGCCAGGTCGATGAGCTTGGTGTAGGCGACGAGGACGCCGAGCAGGAACACCTCGATCATGGACCATGGCCGGAGGCGCTCGACCATGGCGAAGACACGCCGGACATGGCGCGGCGGCCGCCGCAGCCGTAGCCCGATCAGGACGTAGGCCATCGCCAGCAGCTTCAGCACCGGCGCCGCGACGGTGGTGAACAGCACGACGACGGAGAGTTCCCAGAGCCCGCTGCGGCCCATCCCCTGGGGGCCGGAGAAGAGGTTGGCGCTGCGCACCATGCCGGCGGTGCTGACCGCCATCAGCGGCATCAGGCAGGCGATGCCGAGCAGCGACAGCGCTGCGAGATTGAGGGCAAGGGCGCGGCCGAGCGGGTCCTGGAGCGCGCGGCGGAGCAGCCCGTCGCAGCGCAGGCACCGCGCTGACGTGCCCGGCAGCAGGGGCGGCACGATCTGGAACTGGCCGCAATTCGGGCACTCGCACAGGCGCATCGGCGTGCGCCAGGGCTCGCCGGCCTCGACCTTGCGGTCGGCGACGAAGCAATCGGCGGTGGCGGACGTCACCATCCGGGCATCCCGCCTGCAGGAGATGCCTGCGATGCCATCAGGGTGAAATGGGCACGCCCGGCCTCGTCCATAGCCCGCGACCGTTGTCGAAAAACGGCAATTCCAACCACCGTGATGCGCTGCACGCCTGCGCCCGGAACCTTCGCCGGTGCGCAGCCGAATGGAACGGGCCCCGAATGCGACGCGTGATCATTCCGATCAGCTCCGATCGGCATCGGCGAGGCTGGCACGGCCAGGCGGGCCGCCGCGGTGCGGAAGGGCGGCGTTGAAGAGACGGCAACGCACACCCTGTGCCACCTGAGCGCGTCCCGCGTCGCCCGCATGGACCGAAGTCAAGCCGCGCCACGCGTCAGCGACGGCGCGTTCGCGGCGCGCCGTGCTGGTTGGGCCTCGCGGCGGGATCGCGCCGATCGGGATCGGACAGCCGCCGTGCCCGGGGCGCCCTGCCGGGCGCCGCAGGCTCAGCGCAGGACGATCTCGACGCGGCGGTTCTGCGGCTCGCGCACCCCGTCCGCGGTCGGCACCAGCGGCCGCGTCTCGCCGTAGGCGCTGACCACGATCTCGTTCCGCGGCACCCCGTTGCGCACCAGCTCGGCCGCCACGTTGTCGGCGCGCCGCTGCGACAGGCGCTGGTTGTACTGCGCCGAGCCCGAGCGGTCGGCGTGCCCCGCCACCTCGATCCGCGTCGTCTGCACCCGCCGGCTCGCCTGCGCCGCGTCGGCGATGATCTGCCGCGCGCGGTCGGTGAGGTCGGCGCGGTCCCAGTCGAAGAACACCAGATAGGTGCGCGCCACTTCCTGCGGCGGCGCCGCCGGCGCGACCGGCACGGGCGCGGGCGGGCGCGGCTGGTAGAAGGCGTAGCGGACGCCGATGAGCACGGCGTGGTTGAAGTTCGACGGCTCGATGTTGCCGACCGAGACGAAGTTCCCGCCGGTCCCCGCCGTCCGCACGCGCGCATTGAGCGACGGCTCCAGCGTGCCGAGGAAGCGGTACTCGGCGGTCAGCGTCAGGCCCGGAACCCCGAGCGGAGCGAAGGGGAAGGCCGCGCCGACGATCGCCTGGTAGGCGAAGGCGCCGTCGGTGTCGTCGACCTGGAACTCGGCGGTGCCCGGCGCGGCGGGGAACCGGCCGCGGACGCGGCTGTAGTCGTGCCAGACATAGCCGACACCGGCGCCGATATAGGGCTGGATCCAGCTCTGCCCCGCCAGGCCGAGATAGGCCGGGTCGAAGTCGTACAGCAGGTTCGCCATCACGCCGTAGCTGCGGGCATAGCCGCCGCTGCGCAGCAGGCGCTGATTGAAGGCCGTGACCTCGTCCACCGGGTTCCAGCGGAAATTGCCCTCGACCTCAGCGCGCAACCCGTTGCCGAAGCCCCAGCCGAGGCTCACCACGCCGGCGAAGCCGGTCAGGAAGCTGGCCTTGAAATCGCTGCCGCCAAGGCCCGGCGCGATGGTCGAGCTGGTGGAGTCCCTCGTGGACTGCAGCCAGTTCACGCCCGCGCCGCCGGCGACGTAGAGGCCGGTAACCGGCTGTGCCTCGGCGCGGGACGGCGCACCGAGGAGCGCGCCGCCGGCAGCGAGCGGCAGCGCGAGCGCCGCAGTGCTGGCAAGGAGAGCCTTGCGGAGTTTCATGCGGTGTGTCCCTCAGACCTCAAGTTTCGTTGCCTTGGCCGCCGCGAGGGGTCCCGAGGCGCTTCGGGTCCGCGACGGTTGCGGCCGCAACGCGGCAGGACACGATGCGGCGCAGCACGCGCCTACGTTCCCCGCGGCGAGTTGCATCCAAGCCACGGTTCGGTCCGAGAAGAGTTTCACCTCATGGAGAGGTGATCATCCCTTGAACACTTTCCGGCTACCGCAAAATGAAGGGGCGCCTTTCGGCGCCCCTCCACAACGAATGCGGGAGATCGTCGGGCCGCCCCGCGACCGGCCGGCCAGTAGGCCGACCGGGCGACGGATGGCCCCCGTCCTGGCCGGTTAGTGCAGGACGATCTCGACGCGGCGGTTCTGCGGCTCGCGCACCCCGTCCGCCGTCGGCACCAGCGGCCGCGTCTCGCCGTAGGCGGTGACCACGATCGCCTCGCGCGGCACCCCGTTGCGCACCAGTTCGGCCGCCACGTTGTCGGCGCGCCGCTGCGACAGGCGCTGGTTGTACTGCGCCGAGCCCGAGCGGTCCGCGTGGCCCGCCACGTCGATCCGCGTCGTCTGCTGCGACCGCGACGCCTGCGCCGCCTCCGCCACGATCTGCCGCGCCCGCGCCGTCAGGTCCGCGCGGTCCCAGTCGAAGAACACGAGGAACGTCCGCGCCTGCACCGCAGGCGGCTGCGGCTGCGGCTGCGGAGCCGGCGGGCGCGGCGCGTTGAAGGCGTAGCGCACGCCGAGCATGATCGAGTGGTTGAAGTTGTCGGTCTCGACCTTGCCGGAAGCCACGACGGGGGCGCCGGGCAGCGCGAGGTTACGCACGCGCCCGGTGTGCTCGGGCGAGAGCGTGCCCATGAAACGGTATTCCGCCGTCACCGCCAGGCCAGGCACCGGCAGGTTGAAGGCGAGGCCGGCGATCGCCTGATAGGCGAAGCGGTTGTCCCAGTCGTCCGACTCGAAGCGCAGCCCGAAGACGTTGCTGGTGGCGCGCAGCTTGTGGTTATCGATCCACGCCCAGCCGACGCCGGCGCCGACATAGGGCGTGACCGGCGAGTTGAGGAAGGCGAAGTCGTAGAGGACGTTCGCCATCACGCTCACGGTGCGCTGGCTGCCGCGGTACTGCACGAGCGCGCCGGAGAAGGGCGCGGCGAGCCCGGGCGCGATGCCGGCCTTGTCGAGGTGGTTCCAGCGATAGCCACCCTCGATCTCGGCGCGGAGGCCGTTGCCGAAGCCCCAGCCGAGGCTCAGCACGCCGGCCACGCCGGCCTGCCAGTCGGCCGTGCCGACGGTGCCGATACCGGTGTCCACATCGGTGCTTTGCCGAAGATTCGCACCCACGCCGCCCGCGATGTACAGGCCCGTAACAGGCTGCGCCTGCGCCGGGACGGTTGCCGCCGCGAGCGGCAGCGCCGCTCCGATGGTCGCGGTGAGAAGCGCCTTCCTCAGGCTCATCCTGTCCCTCCTCGTCCTGCGGGGCTGCGCCAGCCGGACTGGCGTCGCCGCACCATTGCCGAACTTACGCAGGAAAGATTATTGCACAATACCAAAGAGGGGCTTCAGGGCCTGCTGCCCAAGGACATGCGTTCGACAGTTGCAAAGCGTGGCGGCCGTGCATCGCTCCGTCAGGCGCGGATCGGCCAGGGTGCACAAATTTTTTTGAATTCCAGCGTATTGAATATGTTCGTCCAGGCCACGCGCCGCGAATCTCGGGCGGGCAGACTGCCGCCGATACGGCATGCGGGCCGGCCAGGCCGACCCGCACACCCGTGGACATCGCAGCATGGCGCGCCCTGCCGGGCGCCGCAGGCTCAGCGCAGGACGATCTCGACGCGGCGGTTCTGCGGCTCGCGCACCCCGTCCGCGGTCGGCACCAGCGGCCGCGTCTCGCCGTAGGCGCTGACCACGATCTCGTTCCGCGGCACCCCGTTGCGCACCAGCTCGGCCGCCACGTTGTCGGCGCGCCGCTGCGACAGGCGCTGGTTGTACTGCGCCGAGCCCGAGCGGTCGGCGTGCCCCGCCACCTCGATCCGCGTCGTCTGCACCCGCCGGCTCGCCTGCGCCGCGTCGGCGATGATCTGCCGCGCGCGGTCGGTGAGGTCGGCGCGGTCCCAGTCGAAGAACACCAGGTAGGTGCGCGCCACCTCCGGGGCCGCGACCGCCGGCGGGGCAGGCGGTGGCGGCGGTGGCACGCGGCCGAAATTGTACCGCACGCCAACGAGGAGCGACCAGTTGTTGCTGTCCGCCTCCACCGAGCCTCTGCCGAGCGTTTGCCCGGTCGAGATCCGCGTGACGCTGGCGTCGAACTTGTTCTGCAGCGTGCCGAAGTAGCGAAACTCCGTCGTCACCGCCAGGCCCGGGACCGAGCCGATCGGAAAGGCCGCGCCCGCGATGGCCTGGTAGGCGAAGTTGTACTGCGTGTCGCCGAAGTGGATCCGCAGGTCCGCGGGGATGGAGCGGACCTCCGTGCTGCTCCACCGAGTCCAGGCCATGCCGATGCCGCCGCCGAGATAGGGCACGACCCAGGGCGCGCCGGGCACCTGGAAGTCGTAGAGCAGGTTGAACATCAGGCCGAGGGTCTGCTGTTCGCCGCCGACGCCGGCGAGGCGGCCGGTGGCGCCGAGCAGGCCGAACCCGGTGACGCGGTCCACGTTGTTCCAGCGGTAGTTGAGTTCGGCCTCGGCGCGCAATCCGTTGCCGAAGCCCCACCCCAGGCTGCCGAGCCCCACGATGCCGATGTCGAAGCTCGCCTTGCCGCCCGGCGCCGGGAAGCCGGCCGTGCGCAGCGCCGCGGTGAGGCTGCCCGACTGCTCGAGGTCCGTCTTCTGCACCCAGTTCGCCCCGATCCCCGCGCCGACGTAGAGGCCAGTGACCGGCATCGCGTTCCAGAACGGCTGCGCCTCCGCGCCGGATGGCGCGCAGACGCCGCCTGCCGCCAGCGCCGTGGCGGCCAGCAGGCCCAGGCGCCGGGCGGTCTTCCGCGTGCCGGCGCGGGGCAGGTCGAGCGATGTTATTATCATTGCGGTCGGGCCTCTCCTCAGGGATCGCTGTCCTTGGTCGCGGCGTTCGCGGACGCGGCGAGAAGCGTGCGTTGCCTTGGCTGGCGGGGGCCGCCCTCGCGCGGCTGGGGCGGTCCGTTCATGGCCGTCAGAAGCGGAAGGTCGCGGCGATGAAGGGACCGGTGAAGCCGAGGTCGAGGCGGAGGTCGCCGCGCTTCCGGTCAAAGCTCAGGTAGCGCCAGCCAAGGCTGAGCACGATCGCCTCGCTCGCCCGGTAGTCGATCGCGCCGATTGCCTGCCAGGTCAGGACCGACCCCGCGCTGAAGCCGCCGACATCGCCATACGCCGTCAGGCCGAAGCGGTCCGAGAGCGCGAGGTGGTAGCGCGCCGCGATCAGCGGGTCGGCCCAGGTGGTCGTGGACTTCTGGATGGCGCCCGGCAGCAGGCCGGGGTTCAGCGACACCTTCGCGGTCGCGCTCCAGATCCGGACGCCGGCGCCGATGTCGAGGCTCTGGTTCGGCAGGTCGAGCGCCCGGTACAGGCCGAGGACGTTCCCGATGGCCGTGTTGACGAGCGAATGGCCACCGCGGAACGCGACGTCGCGCGTGTCCAGGTTCTGGTCCAGGCTGAGGTAGAGCAGGTCACCGACGACGCCGAACCGTCCATAGCGCACCTCGGCCATGCCCATGATCGGGACGCCGGAGATGTCGGCGAGGAGCGTGCCAAAGTCGGCGTTGAAGTCGCGCCCCGGGAAGCGATCGAGCGGCGTCCGCAGGCTGCCGTTGAGGCCCGCGAACCAGGCATAGGGCGTGACGTAGAACTCCCAGGCCGGCGGCGGCGCCTGGGCGCGGGCACGGCCGCCACCCGCCGCGGCGATGCCCAGCACGACGATCATCGCGGCGACGACTCTGGGCACTCGCGGTGCTCGCATCGCGCAGGAGCCTACCTGCCTGGTCACGAGGGCGCGGCGCGTCCTCGATCGTCGTCCGAGATTAATAGGAATTCGAGCTGGAAAGGATCATCAACAACGCGTCATGAATCGCCTGGCCTGGGCACCGTGCGTTGCTACGAGCGACGCGTCAGCTCTCGGCCACCAGCGAGCGACGTGGAGAGGGCGAGTTCGCGCGAATGCACGGCCGTGTTCTTCGGCTACCCTTCGCGCGGGTTGCGTGGCTGCCGCAGCGCGTGCCCGCCGCGACCGCCGCACATGATGGCGAGCCGCTACGGCGTGCCTCTGGGCCGCGCGGCCTGGCTTCCTCGCCCATACGTGACCCGGGCTGCGGTCGGCCAATTGATCTAACCCATGAACCGCATTCTCATATTTTATATTCTGTTAACCCAGCAGGCCGTCCGCAGCTTTCCGCACTTGGCCGCGTAGCGCTTCCCTCATCCGCAACAGCAGGGGACATGCATGTTGCAGGACGGTGCACCCCTGTCCCGGCAGGAGCGATGACCAGCCGGTTCGCCGGCGTGGTCGCTTTCGCCATGCGCCGCACCTCTTGCCGCACGGCCGGCATCGGAGCGCACGCTCTCTCGCTTCCCGCGGATGACCGGAAGCCTCTCACCGAGCCGTAGAGGACGCCGCCGATGTCCAGCCGCATGGGCCGCATGCTGCTCGCCCGCCCGCAGGAGGCAGCCTGGATCCAGAAGGCCCTGATCGCGGCCTCCGAACAGGAAGGCGAGCCGGACGCACCGCAGGCTTCTGCCTCCGCCGACGCGCTCGCCCATGCGCTCCGCAGCCTGCTCGGTGGGGTGTTCTCCGGCGCGGATGGTGCCGCCGCGCCGCGGCGAGGGCTGGGGGAGCACACCGTGAATCGGCTGTTCGCCGCGGCCGAGGAGTTCCTGCGCGCCAACGTCGCGCGCCCGATCTACAATGCCGACATCTGCGAGGCGCTCCGCGTCTCCCCGCGCACGCTGCACGACGCCTTCGTCACGGCCTGCGGCATGAGCCCGCAGGCTTACCTCAAGCTGCGCCGCCTCATGCTCGTCCGCTGCGCGCTGAGGTCCGGCGGACCCGGCGGCGCCCGGCTGGTGAAGTCGGTGGCGCTCGCGCACGGCTTCTGGCACCTCGGCAACTTCGCCCACGACTACCGTGTGTATTTCGGCGAGACGCCCTCGGAAACCCTGGCGGCGGCACGATCCGCGCGGGACGGTCCGTCGCGGAATGCCGAGGAGGAAGCGGGGCTCAGTGCCTCCTCCTCGACGCGTTCCGGCCAGCCGCGAGCCGGGGCCGGCGCGGCTCAGTGCGGCTGTGGCACCTCGCCGAACATCGCGCGGTAGAGGCGCGAGAAGCCGCCGATGTCCCCGAAGCCGCGCGCCGCCGCGACCTCTGCCACGGCCGTTCGGCGGCCTGGGCCGGGTGAGCGCAGCGACGCGCGGGCCATGACGAGGCGCCGCGTCAGCAGGTAGCGCCTCGCGCTCGTCCCGAGGATGGCGACGAACGCTGACCGCAGTCGCTCCTCCGCGACGCCGATGGCCGTGGCGGCAGCCGATGGATCGCCCCCCTCGGCGGGATGGGCGGCCAGGTGGTCGTCCGCCGCGCGAACGATCCGGCGCAGCGCTGCCGTCTCCGGCGGCGTGCGCAGCCAGCGCGACGCCTTGCCGCCGCGGCCCAACGGGCCTGCCAGCAATCCGTCCAGCGAGTCGAGCACGGAGGCGCGGAGGGAACGCCGCGCTTCCTCCACGCGGAAGACCTCGGGATCATTGGTCGCCACCTCCGCCACGGCGCGCAGCAGCGCAGCCGCGCGGACGAAGGCCGCGGGATCGGCACGGACATGGGCGACGGTGCCGGGTCGGTGGATCGTGGCGCCGCGCGGCGGGGCGAGGAGCATGCCCACCGACGCGGCCGGAAGCGTCACCAGCCCCCAGCAGGCGTCATCGCGAACGGCGATCTCGTACGCTGCACCGGAGCCATAGGCGGCAAGGTCGTGGGCCCCGGCCGCCCTGCCGCTCAGGACGCAGATGCCGCGCCGCGGGCCGAGCGGCAGCAGGACCCAGGCGGCGGAGGCGGGCACGGCGATCGCCGCAAGCAGCGTGCAGCAGCCGGTCTGCAACACGACGTCACCCAGATCCACGTCGCTGATCCGCACCGAAACCGGCTAGGGGCGGAGCGGCGTGATCCTGACCGGGCCCCAGAGGGCTTCGCCCATGGGCGCAGCGGCCTCGGCAAACGCGGCGCTGCGAACACCCTGGCCCGGCATCGCGCTGGACTCCGTTCGGGCCTGGCCAGGCTCCTGCGCCCCTCCCGGAAGCCAGCCCGACATAGCAGTTGGAGGGACGGCAGGGGCGGCAGCCGCCGACGCCGCCGGCCCGCCCACCGCATGCATCGTCGATCCGCGAGGCCTTCGGTCACGCGAGCACGTCAAGCGAGCCTGCCGGTGATTACGCCGCGATCACCGGCCCGTGTGCCGGCCTCTCCGGAATCACTGCCCCGTAAGCCAGTTCCTCTGCGCCTTGTCGATCGAGACGGCGATGGCATCGCTGACCACGGCCGTGATCGTGTCGCCGACATTCACCTGCTGCAACATGGCGACGCGCGCGGGGTCGGTCACGTGGACGGTGTAGACGCCGCCACCCCCCGGGCTCACCACGTCGAGCGAGTTCGACGCCGGATGCTTACCGACGACCAGGGCGCTCATGCGCGTCAGCGCCACGGCGACGCCGCCCGGCGCCTGCGCCTGCTGGCCGAGGACCACGGCCGCCGCGTCCGGCGGGGCGCCCATGCCCGACGACAGGTCGAAGGCGACCGAGCGGTAGAACCGCGCGTTGACCGTGTCGCCGACCTGCAACATCTCGAGCCGGACCATCGGGCCGGCGGTCACCGTTACCGAGCGGCCCGTCGCGCCCTGCAGCGTGACCTTGCGCGTCTGCGGGTCGATCGCGGTGATCCTCGCCTGCAGCGTCTCCGCCATGGGCTCCGGAATGCTGGCGATGGTGGGATTCGCCTGTGCCGCCGCCGGGGTGGGCATGCAAGCGGGAAGCACGCCTCCCGCGGCGGCGACAGCCGCAGCCACGGCCAGGCCCTTCCAGGTGTTCGTCTTCGTCATGCGCGTCGTCTCCATGGGGGGTGGAGTGCATCGCCTGGCCGTGCGGACGACCACGGCGCGGCTGGCGAAAGAACGGGCGGCGATACCGCTCCTCGACGGATCGTCCCCGCGCCCAATCCGTACTGTGTGGCGAGGTGGCGAGCACCCGGAAACGCTGTCCGAATCCAGCAATCGCCCCTGCAGGGCACCTCAGGGAAAGATTCCGACGGCGCAATCGCTGCGGAACGGGGAGGCTGCGGCGCGGCTGCCGATGTGCCTGGGGATCATCGGGCGTCGTCTTGCTGTGAGGTGCGCACCGGGCGCGGGGCGCTACCGTTGACCGCCGCCGCCTTTGGAAAGGATGCCACCGGCGCGACGAGCGCGCCGGTGGCGGTGTCCGCGGCCGCTTGGGAAGCCAGCGGCGCGCGCCGAAGCCTCCGCGCTCAGTTTCGCACCATGCGCGCCCGCTCGATCGCGGCCTCGATCTGCGCCTTCACAGCGACCATGCAGAAGGAGGCGCCGCGCTGCATCGGCGGATATTCGACGAAGCTCTGCGCGTAGCGGGCGACCTCCTGCTGCACGAAGACGAAGCGCCAGAAATTGTCCAGTTAGAAGCGGTAGGCGTGCAGGGATCCGTCTGCGCCGTTCGGCAGGCCCGCCCGTTCGAACGGGTCGAGCCGCAGATTCGTGATGCGCGGCCAGCCCATGCGCTGGGTCGAGCCCATCCAGCCGTTCGGCTGGTCGGTAAAGCGGTACTTGTAGTCGCCGATGCGCACCGCGGCGAGCGTGCCTTCCGTGACGTAGAAGACCTCGTTGCGGTTCGACGGGCCTTCCCCGATCAGCATGGGGAGCTGGTTGTAGCCGTCGAGATAGACGCGATAGGTGCGTCCGCCCAGGTCGCGGCCGGCGCGGAGTTCGGCAGCGATGTTCGGGTTGCCAGCCGCCGCGAGCAAGGTCGGGAACCAGTCGAGGCCGGACATCAGGCCGTTCTGCACGACGCCCGCCGGCACGCGCCCGGGCCAGCGCACGATCATCGGCACCCGCATGCCGCCTTCGAGGCCGGTGCCCTTGGCGCCGGCGAAAGCTGTGCTGCCGCCGTCCGGCCAGGTGAAGTTCTCGGCGCCGTTGTCGGTGGTGAAGACGACGATAGTGTTCCGCTCCAGCCTGCGCTGGCGGAGATGGTCCATCACCGCGCCGATGTTGTCGTCCATCTGCGCCATGCCGGCTTCATGGACCGACCAGCCGTTCTCGCCGGTGCGGCGCGCCTGGTATTCGGCGAGAGATGCGTCTCGACGTGCATGCGCGTCGGGTTCATCCAGATGAAGAACGGTCGGTTCGCCGCGGCCGCCTGGTCTATGAAGCGGATGACGTTCTCCCGGATGGCTTCGTCGAACGTCTCCATGTTGTAGCGGACGCCCGGCATCGGGTGCGGCGGCAGCGGCCCCTCGTCCACGATGCGCTGCCGGCCGACGCGGCCCCAGCGCGGCTGCTCGGTGGGGTCATCCACGTCCGTCGCGAAGGAACGCACCAGGTTGCGCGGCCCAACCTGGTCCCGCAGCTCCGGCGGATAGTTGGGCTGGAACGGATCCTGCCCACCAATTGCGGTAGTCGGAGGTATCCACCGGCCCTTCGGTCATGCGGAACACGAGGCTGCCGGGCGCCAGCATCTCCGGCGCCGCGCCGGGATACAGCGCGCCGTCGAGCGGACGCTCGGCGATGGTGACGTATCCCGTGGCGGCCACGAAGCGCGCGAATTCGGCATTGGTGACGGCCGTTTCGTCCATCCAGAAGCCGTCCAGACGAACCTGGTGCGCCGGGCGTTCCTCCGGGTAGTGGCGGTCCGATCCCATGAGGAAGCAGCCAGCCGGAACCCAGCGCATACCATTCATCGGCCGTCGTTTCCTGTCGCGGTCGGGCGTTACGCCATCCTGGCTCCGATGCAGGGCACCGGCAGTGCGCGCTACGCGTGATGCGGCCGGAGCATGGCTCCTGATCCCGGATATCAGCGGTCACGAGGCCGCGAAAATCGTACTTAAATTAACTTGCATCGGCACTGCTTTGGGAACCCGATCCGTCGTGTGCCCAAAGACTTACGCGCAGTTGCAGTGCGACATGCGCTGTCCGGGCCTGCCGGCCTCAGGCGGATGTGCCAGATTTTGATAGTGGTGCCGGATGATCCTTCCCGCGCCGCTGCGCGAAACTGCTGCGCTGGTTGATCCGGTCGCGGCCGCAGAGGAGCGAAGGATGACGAGCAGATCGACACGGCGGCAGGCCGCCGCAACACTTCTCGCGGCGCCGGCCCTGATCCTCGGCGCGCGGAAGGCTTCCGCGCAGGGAGTGTCCACCCAGCCATCCGCCGCCGCACCGGCGACCGGTTCCAGCCAGGTGACGGAAGACCTCGCCCACGCCATCGGGCTGGAGGCCTACACCTACTTCTATCCCCTGATCACCATGGAGGTGACGCGGCGGCAGGCGACCAACTATGCGCGCCCAGGCGAGCACTTCGGCCGCGGCCCGGCGAACACCTTCGTGCACGCCCGGGAGTTTCCCCCGGCCGATTTCCGCGATGTCGTACGGCCCAATTTCGACACGCTCTATTCCGTCGCCTGGCTCGACCTGACGCGGGAGCCGATGGTGCTCTCGCTGCCGGAGACCGGCGGGCCTCAGGGTCGCTACTACCTGATGCCGATGCTGGACATGTGGACGAATGTCTTCGCCTCGCCCGGCACGCGCACCACGGGGACTGGCGGAGGGCATTTCGCGATCCTGCCGCCGGGCTGGAGCGGCAATCTGCCCGCCGGCGTCACGCCGATCGCCGCGCCGACGCCCCACGTCTGGGTCCTCGGGCGGACCCAGACCAATGGGACGGGCGACTACGCCACGGTGCATCGCCAGCAGGATGGCTATCGCCTCTCGCCGCTGAGCCGGTGGGGACAGCCGCCTGCCGCAGTGACCGGGGCCGTGAACCCTGACGTGGACATGCGCACGCCGCCCTCGGAGCAGGTGAACCGCATGCGGCCCGCCGACTACTTCGCCCTGGGCGCCGAGCTGCTGAAGACGAACCCGCCGGGCGCCTATGACCAACCGATCCTGGCGCGGATGGCGCGCATCGGCCTGCGGCCGGGCGCGAGCTTCGACCTGGCGGCGGCCCCGCCCGCCGTGCGTGCCGGGCTGGAGCGGGCGGGAGGCGAAGGGGTCCGCCATCTGACGAGGAGCCTACCGAATCTCGGCGCCGCCAAGAATGGTTGGCTCTATCTGGCGAACGACATGGGCGTCTACGGCACCGACTACCTGCGGCGGGCCGCGGTTGCGATGGTCGGCCTTGGCGCCAACGTGCCGGCGGACGCCATCTACCCGCTGACCCAGGTTTCCGGCGACGGACGGGCACTGACGGGGCAGAACCGCTACCTGCTGCGCTTCCCGCGCGGACAGGAGCCGCCGGTCGGCGCCTTCTGGTCCGTCACCCTCTATGATGCACAGGGATTCCAGGTCGCGAACCCGATGAACCGCTTCGCCATCGGCGACCGCGACCCGCTCGTCCGCGATGCAGATGGTGCCATTGAGTTGGTGATCCAGCACTCTGACCCCGGCGAGGCGCAGAGGTCCAACTGGCTGCCGGCGCCCGAGGGCCCGTTCAACTTGACGCTCCGGCTCTACGACCCGCTCGCGCCGGCGCTGGACGGCCGCTGGGTACCCCCGCCCGTGCAGTTTGCAGAGGGTCCTCGCGATGCCCCCGGTGCGATGCGTATTCCATGATGGAGCCTGGATGCGTTGGGACAGGTGGCTAGATCCCTGAGCCGCGCTCGCGATGCGGGGATGTGGCGCGCGAGCGGGTCCGCACGCTTCGGTCGGCGGAGAGCAGTTACGCTGGCCGCCCCCGCGGACTGCATGCGGTCCCCATCATTGCAGTTCCCGAGGCGCGAACACGGCCCGTGGAGATCCTGGCTTGCCGCTCCATCCCGGCTGCCGATGCGGAAGCGCTGGTCGTGTCTGGCGGGGGTATCGGGCAGGACAACCCGGCGGCCAGGGCGCGCCCCGCATGCGGCGGAACGGTCGAGGGCTAGTGCCGTGGGCGTCCCCCGGCCTGCCTATCCCACTTGGCGGTGCGGCGTCAGGCCCATCGCCACGGCCTGCGCGGGCCAGCGTCCCCAAGCCGCACCAGGCGCTCCAGCGCATCCGGAGGAGGAGCGGAGGCATGCCCGAGAATCCCTCCCGCCGCCAGTTGCTTGCCGGTGCGGCGCCTCTCGCCCTTCTACCGGTCGCCGTAGGGTGCCAGAGCGATGTCCGGGTCGGTCCGGAGGCGATCGCCGGCAGAAGCCCTGATGCGACGGTCCGTATGGACGAAGTGCAGGCGGCGTATATCGGCAGCGGGAGCGTCGGCAACGGCACGCTATACTACCGCGGACGGAACTATCCCTTCACCATCACGGGCGCCGGTATCGGCGGCATTGGCGTCTCGACCATCGATGCGCAAGGCGAGGTCTATAACCTGCGGAACCTCTCGCAATTTCCCGGCGCCTATGGCGAGGCCCGCTACGGCTTCGCCCTTGGCACGGCGAGCGCCGGTGATCTCTGGCTGCAGAACGAGGCCGGCGTGATCATGCGTCTCAAGGCCCGGCGTGAAGGCTTGATGATCAGCCTTGGTGGCGACGCCATGGTCATCGCCATGAAGTAGCGCGGGCTGCGGGACGGAGCGGTGACCGGTCGGGAACGAAGCGGCCGTAGCTACGGCCGCGCCACCTACCGTCGGCTCCACCGCGTCGAAAACCACTGGGCAAGGCTGAAAGGATGGCGCGCCCTCGCCAGCCGCTACGACAAGACCGCCGCCAGCTTCCTCGGCATCTCCTACCTCGCCGCTGCTGCGAGTGGTTGCCTAACCGGCCTTAGAGCCCTTCCGGGAGGAAGTTGAATCGCCTGAATCGGTTATGATTCTGTCTGCGGCGCCTGAGTTGGAGGTGCCGCATGTGGAAGGCGGAGCATCGTCGGGCCTGTGATCGGCGCGGGCTGCGCTATCCGAGCGATCTGACCGACGCCGAATGGGCGCCGGCGCAGCCGGTTGATCCGCTTTACGGCTCAACCCGGCCTGCCAAGCGTGGCGGCCGCCCTCGGACGGTGGACGTGCGGGAGGTGCTGAACGCGATCTCCTACGTCCTCTCCACCGGTTGCCAGTGGACGGCGTTGCCGAAGGACCTGCCGCCGCGCAGCACGGTGTGGGACTGCCTGGACCGGTGGGATCGGAACGGCACGCCGGGGCGCATCCACCACGCACTCTACGTTGGGGCACGCGAGCGGGCGGGCCGCGAGGCCAGCCCGGCACTGGCCATCGTCGACGCCCAGAGGAGACCTCTGCGAAACGCCTTGCTGATGGCGGCTGTCGCTGATTCGCTTGGGCAAGCGCGGCGACGGCGGAGGCGTAGATGGGCCAGCGGCGGATCG
>JADGHI010000211.1 GCA_019689515.1 Acetobacteraceae bacterium
AATGGCCGCCGCGCATGGGACCGCCGGCTCAGGCCGGGTCGGGCGCAACCTTATGGTTCGCGAGGATTTCCAGAGCCTTAACCAGGCCGGAATGGTCGAGATCCGCGCCGCCCGCCGCCGCCACGGCCGAGAAAAGCTGCTGCGTCGAGGCGGTGTTGGGCAGCGCCAGGCCGAGATCGCGGGCGGCGGACAACGCCAGGTTGAGATCCTTCTGGTGCAGCCGGATGCGGAAACCAGGCGCGAAGGTGCGCTTGATCATCCGCTCCCCATGCAACTCAAGAATTCGTGAGGTGGCGAGGCCGCCCATCAGCGCCTGGCGCACCTTGGCGGGATCGGCGCCGGCCTTCGCGGCGAAGGTCAGCGCCTCTGCCACCGCCTCGATGGTGAGGGCCACGACGATCTGATTGGCGACCTTGCAGGTCTGGCCCGCGCCGTTCTCCTCGCCGACGAGGGTGATGTTCTTGCCCATCGCCTCGAAGAGAGGCTTCGCGCGCTCGAAGGCGTGCCGCGGGCCGCCGACCATGATGGTGAGCGTGGCCTGCTTCGCGCCGACCTCGCCGCCGGAGACCGGGGCGTCGAGGTAGTCGCAGCCCTTGGCGTTGATGCGCTTCGCGAATTCCTTGGTCGCCGTCGGGCTGATCGAGGACATGTCGATGACCAGCTTGCCCGGCGAGAGGCCCGCCTCGACGCCGCCGGGGCCGAACAGCACGGCCTCCACGTCGGGCGTGTCGGGGACCATGAGGATGATCGCCTCCGCCTCGCGAGCGACGGCGGTGGCGTCCGGCAGCACCGTCGCGGCGGCGCGGATCTCGTCGGTCAGGCTCTTGCGCTCCGGCACATAGAGCGTGTGGCCGGCGTTCTTCAGGTGCAGCGCCATCGGCTTGCCCATGATGCCGAGGCCGATGAATCCGATCTTCATGGCGTGCGTTCCCCTGTCGCGGATTACGTCTGGTCCCGGTAGGGCGCGAACCAGCCGAGGCCGGCCGTGGTCTCGCCCGCCGGGCGGTATTCGCAGCCGATCCAGCCGCGGTAGCCGAGCTCGTCGATGCGGCGGAACACGAAGGGCCAGTTCACCTCGCCGGTGCCGGGCTCGTTGCGGCCGGGATTGTCCGCCACCTGCATGTGCGCGATCAGCGGCAGATGCTTCTCGACGCGCTTCACGATGTCGCCTTCCGTAATCTGGCAGTGGTAGAGGTCGAACTGCATCCCGATCCGGTCCGGGCCGAGCGCATGGATGATCGCCGCCGCCTGGTCGGTGGTATTGAGGAAGTAGCCCGGGATGTCGCGGTGGTTGATCGGCTCGATCACCGGCTTGATGCCGGCCTTGGCGCATTCCTCCGCCGCCCGGTCGAGATTGGCCGCGAAGGTGGCGAGGAGGCTGTCATAGGGCACACCCTCGGGCTTCAGCCCTGCCATCACGTGCAGCCGCGGGCAGGAGAGGGCGGTGGCGTACTCAAGCGCCTGGGCCAGCGCCTCGCGGAATTCGCGCCGGCGGTCTGGCAGCGCTGCGAGGCCGCGCTCGCCCCGGGCCCAGTCGCCGGGCGGCAGGTTGAACAGCACCTGTTGCAGGCCGTTGTCCGCGAGGCGCTTCGCGATCTCGGCGGCGGGGTACTCGTAGGGGAAGAGGAACTCCACGGCCTTGAAGCCGGCCCGGGCGGCCAGGGCGAACCGGTCGAGGAAGGGCACCTCGGTGAACATCATGGAGAGGTTTGCGGCGAAGCGTGGCATGCGCGGCGGTCCTCCCTCGTTCTGCGCGCGGCGGGGGTGGTGATTGGGCGTTGCGGGGGCACGCTAGCTCCGCCGCGGCCTGCGCGCCAGCCAGCGCCCAGGCGCTCTGCGCAGCGGACCCCCGATGCGCCGGCGTTCCCGGTTTGGCAAGCTGAGCACCGAATCGCGCACGCGCCGACCGGCCCGACCGACGCTGGCTTCCGCCCCTGAACGGTGCGCGCAGGAGATCCACCGCATGCATTCCCCGTCCTCCCAGGAGGACCCGATCCGCCCCGCCCGCCTGATCGGCCTGCTGGCGCTGCTCGCGCTGGGCATAGGCTGCCTGCTGGTGCTGCGGCCCTTCCTCTCCGCGCTGCTCTGGGCGGCGATCCTCGCCTATTCGACCTGGCCGGCCTATCGGCTGATCCGCGACCGGCTGCGCCTCTCGCCCGGTTTCGCGGCGGGGCTGATGGTGGCGGCGGAGATGCTGGTCGTCGGCCTGCCGATCGTCTTCGCCGCGCCCACCAGCGGCGAGGAGGTGGAGCGGCTACGCGCCCAGGTCGAGCGGCTGCTGACCGTCGGGATGCCGGGCCTCGGCGACTGGCTCGGCGGACTGCCCTATGTGGGGAACTTCCTCCGCGACTGGCTGGGCACCATCGTGTTCGACCTTTCCGGCCTCGCGGACCTGCTCCGGCCCTATGCCGGCACCATCGCCTCGGCGGCGCTCAGCGTGCTGCTCGCCGTGCTTTCGGGCGTCGCGGAGCTGCTGCTCGCCATCCTGCTCTCCTTCTTCTTCTACCGGGACGGCGAGGCGATGGCGCAGCGGACCTCACGGCTGATCGGGCGCGTCGGCGGGCCGCAGGCGGAGCGGCTGCTGACCCTGACCGGCAACGTCACCCGCGGGGTCGTCTACGGGCTGATCGGCACCGCGGTGGCGCAGGGCGTGCTGACCGCGATCGGCCTCTGGATCGCCGGAGTGCCGCAGCCGGTACTGCTCGGCGTGGTGGCCGGGGCGATCTCGATCTTTCCGGTCGGCGCGCCGCTCGTCTGGATTCCCGCGACGATCTGGCTTCTCGTGGAGGGCCGCATCGGCTGGGGGATCTTCATGGGGCTCTACGGAGCCTTCGGCATCTCCTCGGTGGACAACGTGATCCGGCCGCTGCTGATCAGCCGCGGCGCGCAGCTTCCGCTGCTGCTGACCCTGCTCGGGGCCCTGGGGGGCGTGTTCGCCTTCGGCTTCCTCGGCCTGTTCCTTGGCCCGGTGCTGCTCGCGGTGGGCTTCACGCTGGTGCTCGAATTCTCGACGGAAGATGCGCCCAAGCCCGTGCCCGAGGCTGCGCCGCCGCCGGCGCCGCCGCCGCCGCGACAGGGCGTTGCGGGCTGAGGGGCGGCAGGCGCGCCGGACCTGCCTTGTTCCCGGACATTGGTGCAACTTGGAATTTTATCGACCTGACCGTGGTCAGGCCGACAAGGTGTCGGGCGTTCCGAGGCAGGGATTCACGCTCTGAGCGTTTCCACCCAGGGCGATCGCAGCCCAGGCTTGCGCTCCGTGCTACGGCGCGGGCTGGACCGTGCCGCGGCACTCGCCGAAGCCGATGCTCGCGTAGCCTTCGCGTCGGGCGTGAGCGCGGAGGATCACTTCGTCCCCGTCCTCGAGGAAGCGCCGCGTCTCGCCGGAGGCGAGCTGAAGCGGCTTGCGGCCGCCCTGCGTGGTCTCCAGCAGGCTGCCGAAGCTGCTTTCCTCGGGGCCGGAGATGGTGCCGCTGCCGAACAGGTCGCCGGGCTGAAGGTTGCAGCCGCCGCAGGCGTGGTGGGCAACGAGCTGCGCCGGCGTCCAGTAGAGGTGGCGCGCATTCGACAGCGCGAGGCGGTGCGGCGGCAGCCCCTTCTCGCGCAGCCCCGGTGTGATGAGCAGAACTTCGAGTTCCAGATCGAGCGCGCCCTCTCGCTGGTCCGCGGCGTCGAGGAGGTAGTCCATCGGCGCCGGATCGTCCTCGGCGCGCGGCGGCTGCGCCACGCGGAAGGGCGCGAGCGCCTCCGGCGTGATCACCCAGGGACTGATCGTGGTGCAGAAATTCTTTCCCAGGAACGGGCCGAGCGGCTGATACTCCCAGCCCTGGATGTCGCGCGCGGACCAGTCGTTGAGCAGGCAGAAGCCGGCGATCCGCTCGCCCGCCTCGCTGATCGGGATCGGCGTGCCGAGCGCGTTGCCGGGGCCCATCCAGATGCCGAGCTCGAGTTCGTAGTCCAGGTTCCGCGAGGGGCCGAAGCTCGGGGTGGTCTCCCTCCCTGGCTTGCGCTGCCCGTTCGGGCGCCGCACCGGCGTGCCCGATGGCACGACCGAGGAGGAGCGGCCGTGGTAGGCGATGGGGACGTACTTGTAGTTCGGCAGCAAGGGGTTGTCGGGCCGGAACTGGCGGCCGGTGTTGGTCGCGTGGTGGATGCCGGCATAGAAGTCCGTGTAGTCGCCGATGCGCGCGGGAAGCTGCATCGTGCAATCCTCTGCGCGATGCAGGCAGGGCTCGACGCGCGCGCGCTCGGCGCTGTCGAGGGCGAGCAGCTCCGACAGGCGGGCGCGCAATGCCGCACGCGGTGCGGCGCCGAGCGCGAACAGGTCGTTCAGCGCGGGGCCGGACGCGGCTTCGGCTGCCGCCGCAGCCTCTCCGCGGAAGAGGCCTGCGGCGTGCGCGGCCGCCAGGTCGAGGATGAAGTCGCCGATCGCGACGCCGCCGCGCGGTGCTCCGCCGCCCGGCGGAACGAACACGCCGAGCGGCAGGTTCTGGATCGGGAATTCCGGATGGCCATTGGCGGAATCCACCCAGGAGCGGCGCTTCGGGTCGTGGGTGGCGTCGGTCTTCGGCATCGTCAGGCGACCTATGGTTTCGTCGGGTCGAAGTGCTTCTTCAGACCCTGCCAGCAGTCAAGGTAGTCGGCCTGGCGTGTCTCCAGCTCCGCCGCATAGCGGGTGACGCGCTGCGGCAGCCGCGTCTCGAACATGAAGGCGAGGGTGTTGGTCAGCTTGTGCGGCCTGAGTTCGGCGTTGCTCGCAGCCTCGAACGCTTCCGCGTCGGGGCCGTGCGGCAGCATGCAGTTGTGCAGCGAGAAGCCGCCGGGGACGAAGCCCTGCGGCTTGGCGTCGTACTGGCCGTAGATCAGGCCCATGAACTCGCTCATGATGTTCATGTGGTACCAGGGCGGGCGGAAGGTGTCCTCCGCCACCGCCCAGCGCTCCGGGAAGATGACGAAGTCGATGTTCGCTGTGCCGGGCGTGCCGGAAGGCGAGGTGAGCACGGTGAAGATGGACGGATCGGCGTGGTCGAACAGGATGGGGCCGACCGGGGAGTAGCGGCGCAGGTCGTACTTGTAGGGCGCGTAGTTGCCGTGCCAGGCGACGACGTCGAGCGGGGAGTGGCCGATCTCGCAGGCCCAGAGCACGCCGCCCCATTTCACGATGAGCTTCGAGGGTGTCTCCTTGTCCTCGTAGGCGGCGACGGGGGTGAGGAAGTCGCGCTGGTTGGCGAGGCAGTTCGCGCCGATCGGGCCGCGCTCCGGCAGAGTGAAGGTGCCGCCGTAGTTCTCGCAGACATAGCCGCGCGCAGGCTCGCCGCGCAGCTCGGCGCAGAACTTCACGCCGCGCGGGATGACGGCGATCTCGCCTGGAGCGATGTCGATGACGCCGAACTCGGTCCGCAGGCGCAGGCGGCCCTGCTGCGGGACGATCAGCATCTCGCCGTCGGCGTTCCAGAAATACTCGTCCTGCATCGAGCGGGTGGCGAGATAGACATGCGCCGCCATGCCCGCCTGCGCGGCGGCGTCGCCGGCGGTCGTGATGGTCCGCATGCCCTCGAGGAAGGAGAGCTTCTCCTCCGGGATCGGGATCGGGCCCCAGCGCAGCGGCTGGATCGGAAGATCGGCCTCGGCGCAGGGCGCGGTGCGCCAGAGCGGCGCCGCATCGGTCTTCGTGAAGTGTCCGATGTGGCGCACCGTCGGGCGGATGCGGTAGAGCCAGGAGCGCTCGTTCGCCGCCCGCGGGGCGGTGAAGGGCGAGCCGCTGAGCTGCTCCGCGTAGAGCCCGTAGGGGCATCGCTGCGGCGAGTTGCGGCCGACGGGCAGCGCGCCGGGCAGGGCCTCGCTCTCGAAGCCGTTGCCGAAGCCGGACATGTAGCCCGGTTCGGCGGTGCCGGCCCGGGCGGGCCGGGTCTCGCCGACCACGTTCATCGTGTCGCCTCCCTCAGCGCGCCTCGGCGGGCTTCATCGGCTCGCCTTGCTCCAACGCCCGCCACATCTCGAGGTCGCGTTCCGCGGTCCAGATGCGCGGACGGTCGAGGCCCTTCGCCTCGTCGTAGGCGCGGCTGACGTTGAACGGCATGCAGTGCTCGAAGATCACCCACTTCCCGTATTTCGGCCGCATCGCGGCCATCGCCTCGTCGTACACCTCCTTGAGCGGAGCGCCGCGCACGACGCCGCGCCTGGCGATGGCAAACAGGTCGGAGGTGAAGGCGGCGGTGCCGGCGATGGCTTCCTCCACCTCCGCGCGGCTCATCAGGCTGCGCCCGCGGCCGGGCACCATGCGCTCCGCGCCCAGCGCCTGCACGGCCGCAAGGGTTGTGGGCCAGTCGGTGAAGTGCGCGTCGCCGCAATAGGGAGCGGCGCCGTATTCCACCGTGTCGCCGGCGAAGAGCACGCGATCCTGCGGCAGCCACACGACCGTGTCGCCCGCGGTGTGGCTGCGGCCGATGTGGATGATCTGCACCTCGCGCCGGCCCATCCAGAGCGTCATGCGCTTGTGGAAGGTGACCTGCGGCCAGGTGAGGCCGGGGATGCCCTCCCGGCCGCGGAACAGGCGCGGGAAGCGGCCGATCTCGCTGTCCATGTCCTGCTGGCCGCGCTCGACGATCAG
>JADGHI010000212.1 GCA_019689515.1 Acetobacteraceae bacterium
CCACCGTACCGGTGGCCGGCCGGCTGGCGCGGGAGCGGCCCATGTGTGGAGGCGCGCCGGGCCGGGGCCGGCAAAGGGGCAACCAATGGAACGGCGCGCGGCGGAGGCAAGCCCTGCCGCGCGCCGCGGGCGCATTTTTTAGTCCGGTACGGCGGCACCCGGCCGGGCGGGAGCGTGTCAGTCAATGGACGGGATGTTCGCTGGCAGGAGCGTGGCGGAGCAGGCCGAGGTCGAGGCGGGCGCGGCCGCGCTTGGCCTGCCGGTCGCGACGGTCGAGACGCTGCTGACCCTCGGTCGTGAGCGCGGGCAGCTCACGCGCGACGAGATCGACACCGTGCTGGCCCCCGAGCGGATCGGCGCCGCTGAGGTCGAGGAGCTCATCGCGCTTCTCGGCGAGCTCGGCATTGACGTGGTGGATGCCGCGGACGCGCCGGGCGAGGACGGCAGCGCCGACCAGGACCAGGCAGCGCGCCTGTCCACGGGGCTGGCGACGACCGCCGAGGACGGCGGGACCGGCGCGAGCGCCCGCGGCGGGGCCGAGACGACTGCCGCCGAGGGCGCCGAGCCGGGCCCGGGCCGCAGCGACGACCCGGTGCGCATGTTCCTGCGCGAGATGGGCGGCACCCCGCTGCTCAGCCGCGAGGAGGAGATCGCCGTCGCCCAGCGCATCGAGGCCGGGCGGGACGCGATGCTCGCCGCGCTCAGCGCCAGCCCGACCACCTTCGCCACCCTTTCGGCCTGGCGCGATGCCGTCGCCGCCGGCCGGCTGCTGCTGCGCGACCTGATCGAGCTGGAGTCCTCCGCCATCGCCGGCGCGGGCAGCGGGGAGGAGGAGGAGCTGCCGCCGCCCCCGCCCCTCGTCTCCGAGGACGAGACCAGCGAGGACGGGGCGGCACAGCCGATCGCCACGCTGACCCAGGAGCAGCGGCTGCGGCCGGAGGTGCTCGCGGCGTTCGATGCCGTGCTCGAGGAGCGGGCCCGTCTTGCCGAGGGGCTGGACGCCGCGGCCGGCGAGACGCTGCGCCCGGAGGACGCCGCCCAGCTGGCCGGGAAGATCGCCGCGCTGCGCCTGCGCCCGAACCGAGTCGAGGAGCTGCTCGGCCGGGTGCGCGAGGCGCATCGCCGCCTGACCGCGCTCGACGGCCGCGCACTGCGGCTGGCCCAGCCCGCCGGGATCACGCGCGAGGAGTTCCTTCGCCTTTGGGACGGCAGCGAGGCCGGCATCCGGCGCGTGCAGCGCGCCGCGACCGCGAGCGGCAAGGAGAGCCCCGCCGCGGAGGCGGCCCGGGCCGCGCTGCGCCAGGGCCTGGCTGAGATCCGTGCCGAACTGCGCCAGCTCGAGACCGAAACCGGCCTCGCCGCGCCGGCGCTGCGCCGCATCCACGCGGAGGCGGTGCGCGGCGAGCGCGAGATGCGCCGGGCCAAGGAGGAGCTGACGCGGGCCAATCTGCGCCTCGTCGTCCACCTCGCCAAGCGGTTCCGCAACCGCGGGCTGATGTTCGGCGACCTGATCCAGGAGGGCTCCATCGGCCTGATGCGGGCGGTGGACAAGTTCGACTGGCGCCGCGGCTTCAAGTTCGCAACCTACGCGACCTGGTGGATCCGCCAGTCCATCACGCGCGCCATCGCCGACCAGGCGCGGACCATCCGCGTGCCGGTGCACATGACCGAGACTGCGGCGCAGGTTGCACGCACGGGCCGGCGCATGGCGCAGGAGACCGGGCGCGAGCCGACGCCGGAGGAGCTCGCCCAGCGCCTCGGCATGCCGGAGGAGAAGGTGCGCACCGTGCTGCGCCTCGCCCGCGAGCCGGTCAGCCTCGAGGCGCCGATCGGCGAGGAGGAGGATGGCCGCCTCGGCGACCTGATCGAGGACCGCAACGCGGTCATGCCGTTCGACGCCGCGGCGCGCGCCGGCCTGCGCGAGGCAGCGGCGCGCATGCTCGCCGGCCTCACGCCGCGCGAGGAGCGCATCCTGCGCATGCGCTTCGGCATCGGCATGAACACCGACCACACCCTTGAGGAGGTGGGCCGGACCTTCAACGTCACCCGCGAGCGAATCCGGCAGATCGAGGCCAAGGCCCTGAAGAAGCTGGAGCGCAGCCGCGGCGGCCAGGCGCTGCGCAGCTTCCTCGAGGGCTGACCGCCGCCGGGGCGTGGCGGCACCGGGGCGACCCGGTGCCGCTGCGACTGACATCCAGGCTCGACCATCGCGGCCGATGATCGCCGGCGGGCAATCCCCGCGCGGCGATGGCGCACTCCATTCCGCACCACCCTTGCGAACCGCGCAGGATCCTCGTCCGAGGGCCGGGCGGGGGCGCGGCGGCACGTGCGGCAGCGGGCCGGATGCTCCCAGGCCCCGGCGGTGACGGCCGTGTCGCGCCCCGCTCCAGCGCCTTACTGCGCCGCTGCTTCGCGCGCTGCCGCGGCGCGCGCGAGCGGTCCCCAACGCTCGCGCTCCTCGGCGGCGTAGCGGGCGAAAGCGTCGGGGGATTCGGCGAGCAGCGGCGACATCCCCTGCTCGGCCAGTTGCGCCACGCTCGCCGGGTCGCGGAGCGCCTCGTTGATCGCCCCGTGCAGGCGCTCGATGATCGGCCGGGGCGTGCCCTTGGTGGTCAGGATGCCGAACCAGCCGCGCAACTCGAAGCCAGCATAGCCGAGTTCCGCCACCGTCGGCACGGAGGCCAGGAAGGGCAGCCGCTGGGGCGTGGGCACCGCCAGTGCGCGCAGCCGTCCGGCCTGGACGTGCGGCAGCGCCGTGGGCGTGGTGGCAAACATGTAGTCGAGCCGCCCGGCGAGCAGGTCGAGCATCGCCGGCCCGCCGCCGCGGTAGGGTACGGAGATGGTCCTGAGCTCCGCCATGCGGTCGAGCAGCAGCGCCGCGAGCCACGGGCTCGACCCGACGCCGGGATGGCCCCAGGAGAGTTCGCCTGGCCGTGCGCGTGCCGCGGCGACCAGGTCCTCCAGTCGCTGCCAGGGCCTGTCGGCGGGCGTGACCAGCACGGTCAGTACCTCCGAGGCCAGGGCCACCGGGGCGAGATCCTCGAAGGGCTGCACCGCCGGATTGGCCTGCAGCAGCGGATTGACCACCAGCGCGCCGGAGTTGTTGAGGGTAAGCGCGTGCCCATCCGGCGCCGCGCGCATCACCGGCTCGAAGGTGAGCGAACCGCCGGCGCCGCCCCGATTCTCCACGACGAAGGACTGGCCGAGCCGCGGCGCCAGCGCATTGGCCAGGATCCGCGCCGTGGCGTCGAGCGAGCCGCCGGCAGCGGAGCCGGCGTAGATCCGCACCGGCCGGGTCGGCCAGACGAGGCCCGCCGCGCCCGGCTGCCCGGCCCCGCCACGCGCCGCCGCCGGCAGCAGAACCGCCGGCGCGGCGGCGAGTACGGCTCTGCGACCGCACCTCATGGCGCGCGGATGTTGTGCGTGCGGATCAGGTTGCTCCATTTGCTCACCTCCGTGGCGATCGGTTCACCGCCTCGTCGTCGGCGAGGCTGGCCTCAGCTGCCGTCGGCACGTCCGGCGATTGCCGCGCGCGTGACGCGCGACTGATCGCGAGCGGGCGGATGACCCGGTCGCGGATCCGGCCGATCGCGACCGAAAACTCGGCGAAGGTGGTCTGACCTTCGCCGGAGAGCGCGGCCCGCGCCCCATCGCGATGGAGGCCATCGGGCCTGGCCCGGACAACCTCGGCTCGGCCGATCGTGCCGGTGGCGCCGGGACGGTTGAGGACCACGAAGGGCTGCCTGAACGCTTCGGCGAAGCGAGCGGTCGGCAGCCTGCCCGATACGTCGGTCGAGCCGCCCGCCACCCAGGGAATGACGCGCGTGACCGGCCGCGTGGGCCAGGCCGTGGTAGGATCGCCCGCGGCCGGTTGTGCCTGCGCCAGCGCCCCGTACCCCAGCAGCGCCATGGTGCCGCCGCCACCACCGCTGGCGAGGCCGAGCCCCGCCGCGACCACGTCACGCCTGCGCATTGCGCGCACGTTCCTCCCAATGCCCGTGCGGGCCTCGCTTGGCGCGCGGCCCCATACGGTCCGTCCGTTGTGCGCAGGGACGCTGTTCCCCAGCCAGTTGGGATCGAGCACATCACGTCCCGGGAATGCTGTCATCCCGGTTTCGCCGCCCGCCCAGCGGCACCGCCGCGGCGAGCGCCGGGGGAATCGCGGCCCGCCCATTGGTGCGGGCGCGAACGGAAGCGCAGGGCGGCAGGGGCTGCGGCGCTTCGCTTCGCGCTCGCCATCGCCCACCGTTTCCGTTACCGTATTAATATGAAACGGAGCCGGGCGATCACGTTGGTTCTGCTGGGCGGCGGGGTTGCCCTTGGGCTCGGGGCCTGCGGCGATTCGCGCCACGAGGAATGCGAGCGCGCGCGGCGCGAGCTGCGCCCGGATGCCGAGCAGATCTGCGCGCGGGCCACCTCGTCCTCACACCACCGCTCCGGCAGCAGTTCCTGGTTCTTCGGCCGAAGCGGCAGCAGCAGCGCCCGGCACTCGGCCCTCGCCGGCAACTTCGGCGGCGGCAGCAGCCGCGTCGCGACCTCCAGTCGCGGCGGCTTCGGCAGCATCGCCAGCCGCTTCAGTTCCAGCTCCTGACGGCGACGGGCGTCAAGGCGATGCAGCGCCTGTCCCAGGATCCGCGGCCGGACCGGCTGGAGCGCGCCCGGCGCATGGGCTTCGCCTTCGCCGAGATCGAGGGCGAGCCCTATTGGGACGAGACCGCCTACTATCGCTTCACCGCCGAGGAGGTGGACACGCTGGAGCAGGCCACCGCCGAGCTCGAGGCGCGGACGCGCGAGGCGACCGCCTACGCCATCCGCAACGATCTCAACGGTCCGCTCGGCATCCCGGACGGCGCCTGGGCGCTGGTGAAGCGCTCCTGGGAGAGGCAGGAGCCGAGCCTCTACGGCCGGATGGATCTCCGCTGGGACGGCACAGGGCCGCCGAAGCTCCTGGAATACAACGCGGACACCCCGACCGCGCTGTTCGAGGCCGCCGTGATTCAGTGGGAATGGCTGGAATCGAGCGCCTTCCCGGGCGAGCCGGACCAGTTCAACTCCATCCACGAGAAGCTGATCGCCGCCTGGCCGCGCCTCGGCCTGCCGGACCGGGTCCATTTCGCCTGCGCCCGCGACTCGGAGGAGGACAAGGGCACGGTGGACTATCTGCGCGACACCGCGTTCCAGGCCGGGCTCGACGCACCCTTCCTCTACATGGACGAGATCGGCTGGAACGGGAGCGGCTTCCGCGACCTCGAGGAGCTGCCGATCGACGCGATCTTCAAGCTCTATCCTTGGGACTGGATGCTGCGCGAGGAATTCGGCCGCTGGATCCCGACCGCGGCGACGCGCTGGATCGAGCCCGCCTGGCGCCTGGTGCCGAGTTCCAAGGCCTTCCTCTCGCTGCTCTGGCACCTCTTTCCCGACCATCCGAACCTGCTTCCGGCCTTCCTGGAGCCGGGCAGGACCGGGGGGCCGGAGATCTCGAAGCCGCTCTGGGGACGCGAGGGCGCGAACGTCTCCGCGCCCGGCTTCGAGGTGGAGGGACCCTACGGCGACCAGCCGCGCGTCTGGCAGGCCTATGCCGAGCTGCCCGCCTTCGCCGGGCGCTACCCGGTGCTCGGGAGCTGGGTGATCGCCGGCGAGCCCGCCGGCCTCGGCATCCGCGAGGACGCAACGCCGATCACCCGCGACACGAGCCGCTTCGTGCCGCACCTGTTCACGCCGTGACGCACGCGCGCGCAAAGGAGGAAGGCGGCCGGATGGGGCGTGGCGCGGCAGGGGAGCGCCACGTCGCCAGGACCCGGAAGCGGCCACGGCTGCGGCCGCCGCCGATGCATGAGAGGGGGGAGAGCATGCTGCCATGACCAGCCTCGCCACACTGCCGGGGTTCATCACCCATTTCCTCGCCGGCCTGGTGCTGCTCGGCCTGGCCGTGTTCGTGCACATGAAGGCCACGCCGCACGACGAGATGGCGCTGATCCGCCGCGGCAACACCGCCGCCGCGGTGGCGCTCAGCGGGACCGTGCTCGGCTTCGCCATCCCGCTCACCTCGGCGATCGCGAATTCAGCGAACCTGCTCGATGCCGCGGTGTGGGGCGTGATCGCGCTGCTCGCCCAGATCGGCGCCTGGTTCGCGGTGGCGCGCCTGCTCGGCTCGGCGCACGCCGAGGCGATGGAGGAGGAGGGCGCGATGGCGCGAGCCGTGGTCAAGGCCGCCGTCGCGGTCGCGGTGGGCGCGCTGAACGCGGGGGCGATGTCAACCTGACCGATGGCCGGGCGGGACCTGCCGCCGGCGCCCGCCCGGGTTCCGCCTGCGGCGGGCGGATGGGCGGGAAGCAGTGGACCCGCCGCCTGCTCACGGGCGCCAGCATGCCGTCGCACCGCCGTGATCCCGGTGCGGATCGGCGTCGTGCCGCCCTGGCCCGTGCAGGCCGGCCGGCGCCGCGCCATACCGCACCATGCCGCACCGCACCATGCCGCGCCCTGCGCCCCGACCGGCCCGGCCCGCGGGCGGGCAGGACGGCGGGGCGCCAGGCTCCGCGCGCCGCCCCCCGTGCGCTGCGCCCGTCCGCCGCCCGGCGCACGGCGCCCCC
>JADGHI010000213.1 GCA_019689515.1 Acetobacteraceae bacterium
CCCCACGCCCCGGCAGCGCCGGGGGGAGCCGACGCCCCGGCCGGCCCGCTACGTCCAGGCCGGGCGCGGCCCTGCGCGAACAGGACCGGCGCGTCCACGCGGCGCTGAACGACCGCAAGCGCAACCAGGCCGCCGGCCCGCCGCCGAACGAGGCCGAGGTTCAGCGCATGGTGGCCGAGTTCCACGCCCGCGGCGGCGCGGTGACGCGCTGCGCCACCGCCCACCTCCTCCCCGTCAACAACGGCGCCGGCCGCGACGCCGAGCGCTGGACGACCTGAGGCGGCAAACGATGCGTGCTCTGCTGCACTCCGATCCGTCGGGCTTGTGGTCGCGCCTCGCGGCCCCGCTCCGCAGCGGGCTGGCGGCGGCGGCGGGTCTGCGGTGCCGGATCGCCGCATGGATCCGGCGCGCCGGATACCGTCCCGAGCGCCACTACATGCGCGGCGCGCCAGCGCGGGGCGAAGGCGGGCCAAGCTCCGCCATCGGGCGCGGCTGACCAGCCCTCCCGCTCCGGCCCTCGCACAGGCGGCTCGCCGGGACGGCATGGCGCCGCCTATCATCGCGCCCGCTGCGGGCCGTCCGGAATGCACCGGATGGTCCAACGGAGGGGATGGCGCATGGCAGGAACCGAGGGTCCAGGGGCGACGGCGAAGCGGTTCCGCTTCCTGCTGGTCAGCGCCTTCAGCCTGAGCGAGCGAGCGGCCTACCAGCCGCGCCCGCGCTCCGGCCCGAAGGAGGCACGGCTCTACAACTACGCCGAGATCGCGCATCTGCTCGAGGACGTGGACTGGGAGCTGCATCCCGGCGCGCCGGCGACGCATGGAGACTGGCCGGTGGAGACGCGCGAGGAGTTCGCGATCACCGGCATCAACCGCCTGCCCATCGTGCGCGAAGCCTGCGCGAGCGGCCGCTACGACGCCGTGGTGCTGCTCGGCGGCGGCGACCCGGGCTTCTGGGAGGCGCGCGAGATCGGCCACCGCCACGGCGTGCCGGTGACCTCCTGCGCGCATGCGCAGATGCACATCGCGGGGATGCTCGGCACGCGCTTCTCGGTGATCGACATCTCCGAGGTCCACAACATGCGGATGGCGGACCTGGTGCGGCTCTACGGCATGACGGAGCGGTGCGCCTCGATCCGCAACATTGACCATCCGCTGCCGCGTCCCGCCGCAGCGGGGCGGAACACGCTAAGCGGCGAGAGCGAGAAGGCAGCGCGCGGCGAGGTTTCCTCGATGCTGGAGGCGGCGGTGGCGGAATCCGTCGCCGCGATCGAGGAGGACGGGGCGGAGGTGCTGATCCTCGGCTGCTCGGGGGCCTACTGGCTGCAGGCCCCCCTGCAGCGGCGCCTGGCGGAGCTGGGATGGGACGTGCCGGTGCTGGAGGGCTACCGCTGCGCGATCGAGATGGCGAAGACGCTGGTCAATCTGCGGGTGGACGTGAGCGGGCTGGCCTTCCCACACGATCCGCCGAAGCGGTTCCGGCGGCGGAAGATCGTCTGAGCGGCCGGCGGGCGGCGGCTACGCGCTCTTCGCCATCAGCCCGCCGTCCACCAGGATCTCCGTCCCGGTGACGTACTTCGCCTCGTCGGAGGCGAGGAACAGCGACGCGTAGGCGACGTCCCAGGCGTCGCCGCGCCGGCCGAGGGGGACGCGCGTGCGCGCCTCCGCCCGGAGGGTCGCGAGGTCCGCGCGGCCCGCCTGCTTCGACACGCGATGCTCGAGCAGCGGCGTGTCCATCATGCCCGGGATCACCGTGTTGCAGCGGATGCCCTTCGGTCCGTACTTCACGGCGAGCTGGCGCGTGAGCTGCACCAGCCCGGCCTTCGCCGCGGTGTAGCCCGCCGTGTCGTGCCCGAGATGGCGCATCCCGCCGATCGAGCCGACATTGATGACCACCCCCCTCCCCTGCCGCTCCATCACCGGCAGCACATGCTTGCAGGTGAGGAACACGCTGGTGAGGTTGAGCGCGATCTGCGCCTCGAAGGTCTCGAGCGGCATGGAGACCGGATCGCCGGTGACCGAACCGCCGACATTGTTCTGCAGCACGTCGATCCGCCCGAAGGCGTCGAGGCAGCGCGCGACCATCGCCGCGACCGAGGCCGGGTCGGTCACATCGGCCTCGATCACGGCTGCGCGGCCACCCTCGGCGGCGATCAGCCGTGCGGTCTCCTCTGCCGCCGCAAGGTCCCGGTCGGCGACCGCGACCGCAGCGCCCTCGCGCGCGAACAGCACGGCGGTGGCGCGACCATTCCCCCAGCCCGGCCCAACGCAGCCCGCGCCGGTGACGAGCGCGACCCGCCCTGCGAGGCGTCCCGCGCCGGCGCTACTCATTCAGGTTCACGCGCTTCGCCACGTCGATCCAGAGCGCCACGATCTCCTCGGTCTGGCGCTGGTGCTCCTCCGGCGTGTTGCCGATCGGGTCGTAGCCGAGCTGATTCAGGCGGCGGCTGACCTCCGGGTCCTGCATCGTCGCCACGAGCGCGTCGCGCAGCTTGCGGCGGATCTCGATCGGCGTCCGCGCCGGCGCGTGGATGCCCCAGACGCTGGTGACGTCCACGCCGGGAACCCCGGCCTCGGCAAAGGTCGGCATGTTGGGCAGCTGCTCGGCCCGCCGCGTCCCGGTGACCGCGAGGGCGCGCAGCGTCCCTGCCTCGATGTAGGGCCGCGCCGAGCTCAGCCCGCCATACTGGAGCTGCACCTGGTTGGAGAGCACCGCCGTCACCGCGGGACCGGAGGAGCGGAACGGCACGTGCACGATCTCCACCCCGGCGCGCAGGTTGAACAGCACGCCGGCGAAGTGCGTCGAGGCGCCGACGCCGCCCGAGGCGTAGCTCAGCTTCCCCGGATTGGCCTTCGCGTAGGCGACGAGTTCCGCGACCGTGCGCGCCGGCACCGCCGGGTTCGCCAGCAGCACCACCGGCGCCTGGGCGAGCATCGTCACCGCGCTGAAGTCACGGATCGTGTCGTAGGGGATGTGCGGGATGAAGGACGGGTTCTGGTAGAAGGAGTTGTCGGAAAGGTAGAGCGTGTGGCCGTCCGGCGCCGCGCGCGCGACCGCCTCCGCGCCGATGATCGCCGTCGCGTCCGGGCGGTTCTCCACCACTACGGTCTGGCCAAGCCGCGTGCCGAGCGGCGCGGCCAGGATGCGCGCGAGGTTGTCGGACCCGCCGCCCGGGGCGCGCGGAACGATCAGGCGGATGGTACGCGTGGGAAAGTCCTGCGCCCGCGCGGCCGCGGGAACCACGAATGGCAGGGCGAGGGCGCCGGCCAGGCTGCGACGTCGGATCATCCAGTGTGCTTCCCCCTGTGTTCGCGGCGCCGGCTCAGCGCGGCGCGAAGCGGCCGATGCGCAGGTTGCGCGCGACCTCCGCGTGTTCGGCATGGCTCTGCTCCATCAGCCGCGCGGTCTCCGCCGCGTCGAGGCGCAGGCGCTGGATGGCAAGGTCGCGCATCACCTTTCGGAACTCCTCGCTCTCCATCGCCTGGTTCATCGCGGCGGCGTAGCGCGTCACGACTGGCTCCGGCAGTCCCTTCGGCCCACCGACACCGAGCCAGGGATTGGCCGCCCAGCCATAGGCGAGGTCGAGCAGCGTCGGGACCTCCGGGAATTCCTCCGCACGTTGGCCGTTCAGCACCGCGAGCAGACGTAGCCGGCCGTCGCGCGCATAGGGGAGGATCTCACCGGACACCACGGCGCAGTGCACATGGCCGCCGAGCAGCGCGGTGACCGCCGGCGCGCCGCCGCCGAAGGGCACGAAGGTGACGTCCACGCGGTCATGCGCCGCCACGCGCGCCATGGTGAGATGCGCGTTCGAGCCGATCGCCGCGACACCCACGCTGAGCTTGCCCGGCTCGCGCCGCGCGAACTCCATCATCTCGCGCAGGCCCGCGAAGCGCGAGTCGCGCGGCACCGCGACGAAGGTGCAGAAGGCGCCGTAGGTGAGGATCGGCGTGAAGTCCTTCACCGGGTCGAACGGCACCTCGACGAGCTGCGGCGCGATCGCGTTGGTGTTGACGCTGAGCAGGCCGATGGTGTGGCCGTCCGGGCGTGCCCGCGCGAGTTCCGCGAGCATGATCGTCCCGCCCGCGCCCGTGCGGTTCACCACCGCGACGGGCTGGCCGAGCAGCGGCTCGATGCCGCGCGCGATGGCCCGGGCGGTGACGTCGAAGGCCCCACCCGCGGCAAAGGGGCCGAGGAAGGTGACAGGCCGGTCGGGCGACCACCCTGCCTGCGCGGCCGCGCGGCGGCGGAGCGCGGGCACGGCGAACGCGGCGGAGGCCGCGCCAAGGCGAAGCAAGTTGCGGCGTCCGGGGCCCACGGCGCACCTCCGGCTCTTGCAGATGCCGGGTAGTATGGGACCCGATCTGGCAGCGCCGTCAACACGCGAAGCGAGGGCGCGGCGAAGGGGCCCTACGGCGCACCGGCAGTGCGGGTGCCGCAGGAACTGCCGATGGCGGAGGACCGCTCGCCTTGGGCCGGCCGGCTAGCAGCCCTGCTCGCGCAGGAATGCATCATACGCCTCGGCGATCGCCTCAGGCGTCTGCGCGGCGGAGTAGTGGCCCGTCGGCAGCTCGATCAGTCGCGCGCCCTTGATCGCGCGCGCCACCGGCTCGACCACCGCACGCGGGCGCAGCGTGTCGTGCGTGCCGGCGATGACCAGCGTCGGACAGGCGACGCGGGCGAAGTCCGCTTCCATGTCGAGGTGGACGAGCATGCGGTAGATCGCCGCGAAGCTCGCCGGGTCGGTACCGAGCCAGCGCGCGCGGAACCGCGCGAAGCGCACCGGATCGGTGCGCAGCACCTCCGGATAGCCCGCGGCCATCGAGGCCTCGACCAGCGGGCGCAGCCCGTCGCGCTCCATCCGGTCGGCGTATTCGAGCAGGCCGGCCTTGCGCTCGGGCGCCACGCCGCAGGCGGGGCTCGCGACAATCAGCGCGCGGGTGCGTTCCGGCCGGCGGGCAGCGAAGCGGATGGCCACCGCCCCGCCCACGGCATTGCCCGCGATCGCCACCGGCTCCGTGATGCCGAGCGCATCGAGCAACGCCGCGATGTCGGCGGTCAGCACGTCGATGTCGAGGCGTCCGCGCACCTTCTCGCTCATGCCCGCGCCGCGCAGGTCCATGCGCAGGACGCGGCGGTTCTGCGCGAGGCGGGGGACCACGTCGTCCCAGCTGTTCAGCGTGCCGCCCATCTCGTGCACCAGCACCAGGGCGGACGCCCCCTCGCCGCTGAGGTCGTAGCGCAGCGCCGTGCCGTTGACCTCGATCCAGTTCATTGCGTCCGTCCTCCCGCACGCCTTGCCGCCCTTGCCTATCCCAGGCGCGACGGCGCGGCAACGGGCGGCCGGCTGGCGGGACAGACGGACGGGGAGCGCCGCCGGCGCTGGCAGGGCAGCGGAGGCGGAGCTAGGCTCGCCGCACCGACACCGCGGAGGGAATGCCACATGCCGACCGTCCCCGCCGACCGCCTGCGCGAGATCGCCCGTGCCCTCCTCATCGGCGCCGGCGTGCCGGAGGATGAGGCCGCAACGGTCGCGCGGTTCTGCATCGGCGCGAATCTCGCCGGCCACGACTCGCACGGCATCATCCAGATCCCGGACTACATCGACCGCGTGAAGCGCGGCCACATCGTCCCCGGCGCGCCGTGGGAGATCGTGCAGGAATCCGCGACCACCACGGTGGTGGATGGCCACTGGGGCTTCGGCTACGTGGTGACCGAGCGGGCGATGAAGCTCACGATCGAGAAGGCGCGCAGCGCGAACGTCGCCGCGGCGACGGTCTTCCGCCAGGGCCATATCGGCCGCCTCGCGAGCTACCCACTGATGGCCGCCGAGGCCGGCATGATCGGCCTGATCACCGCCGATTCCGGCCGCTCCCCCAAATCGGTCGCGCCCTTCGGCGGGCGCGAGGCCCGGCTCGGCACCAACCCGATCGCGATCGCCGTGCCCTCGGACCTCGACGGGCCGATGTTCATCGACATGGCGACCTCCGCCGTCGCGGTCGGCAAGGTGAAGCTCGCCCAGGCGCGCGGCGAGGAGATCCCGCGCGGCTGGGTGGTGGACAGCGACGGGCAGCTCACCACGGACCCGAAGCGGCTCGCGGGCGGGGCGCTGCTGCCGCTCGGCGGACCCGGCGAGGGCTACAAGGGCTACGGCCTCGCGGTGATGGTCGAGATCCTCTGCGGCCTGCTCACCGGGCTCGGCTTCGGCGTCGAGCCGACAGGGCGTCACAATGACGGCTGCTTCCTCGCGGTGTTCAAGGTGGACGCCTTCCGCCCGCTCGCACAGTTCCGCGCCGAGGTGGCGGAGTTCGCGCGCTACCTGAAGGCCACGCCGCCCTCCGAGGGCAGCGAGGGCGTGCTCTACCCCGGCGAGATCGAGCACCGGCGCGAGCGCGAGCGCGCCGCGAACGGCATCGAGATCGAGGACGCCACCTGGAACAAGCTGCGCGCCCTGGCCGAGGAATACGGCCTCGCCGCCCGACTGGGATTCGACGCGGCTTGATTCTGGCGCGCGCGCTCGGCGGCGGCAGGGGCATCGCCGCGGTGGACGACGCGCGTCGCGTCCTGCTCGCCCGCGCGCTGCGCGGC
>JADGHI010000214.1 GCA_019689515.1 Acetobacteraceae bacterium
CGTCCGTCTCCCCCGAGCGCCGCCGCAACGAACAGGACCGGGACCGCCCGTCGTGGCCTCCGCCGTAGAGAGCATCGCCTCCACCTCGCCCCATCCGCCCAATCCGACCGGCCTCGCCGCGCGCTATGCGCTGGCAATGCTTGCGCTCGCCGATGAGCGGCGGGCAGCGGAGCCGGGCATCGCCGACCGCATCGCCGCCGACCTCGAGCGGCTGTTCGCCCTCTGGCGCGACGATCCCACCTTCCGCGCCTTCGTGTCCGACCCGCGCCTCGACGCGGCGGCGCAGCGCAAGGGCGCCTTCGCGGTGCTCGAAAGGGCGGGCATCGGCACTGAGGTGAAGAACCTCGTCGGCGTGCTGATCAACAACCGCCGCCTCGCCGCGCTGCCGCAGGTGGCGCAGGCCTTCGGCGCGCTGCTCGCCGAGCGGCGCGGCCAACAGACCGCGGAGGTCACCTCCGCCCATCCGCTCTCGGACGCGCAGCGCGCGCAGATCGCCGCGCGGCTGACCGAGGCGGGCTTCCCCGGGGTGAAGCTGGTGGAGCACGTGGACCCGTCCATCCTCGGCGGGCTGATCGTGCGGATCGGCTCCCGCCTCTACGACAACTCGATCAAGTCAAAGCTGCAGCGCCTGCAGTACGCGATGAAGGGGGCCGCCTGATATGGAGATCCGTCCCGCCGAGATCTCGGAGATTCTGAAGCAGCAGATCGCCGGCTTCGACACCGAGGCGAACGTCGCAGAGGTCGGCACCGTGCTGACCGTGGGCGACGGCATCGCGCGCTGCTACGGCCTGCAGAACGTCATGGCCGGCGAGATGGTCGAGTTCCCCGCCTCCGGCCTGCGCGGCATGGCGCTGAACCTCGAGGTGGACAACGTCGGCGTCGTCATCTTCGGCGACGACAAGGCGATCCGCGAGGGCGACACGGTGCAGCGCACCGGCGCGATCGTGGACGTGCCCGTCGGCAAGGGCCTGCTCGGGCGCGTCGTGGACGGCCTCGGCAACCCGATCGACGGCAAGGGCCCGATCCAGGCGACGGAGCGCCGCCGCGTCGAGGTGAAGGCGCCCGGCATCATCCCGCGCAAGTCCGTGCACGAGCCGATGCAGACCGGCATCAAGGCGATCGACGCCCTGATCCCGGTCGGCCGCGGCCAGCGCGAGCTGATCATCGGCGACCGCCAGACCGGCAAGACGGCGGTGATCGTCGACACGATCCTCAACCAGAAGAGCGTCAACGCCAGCGGCGACGAGAAGGCCAAGCTGTACTGCATCTACGTCGCGGTCGGGCAGAAGCGCTCGACCGTGGCGCAGCTCGTCAAGACGCTCGAGGAGAACGGCGCGATGGAGTACTCCATCGTCGTCGCCGCCACGGCGTCTGACCCGGCGCCGATGCAGTACCTCGCCCCCTACACCGGCTGCGCCATGGGCGAGTTCTTCCGCGACAACGGCATGCACGCGGTGATCTTCTACGACGACCTGTCCAAGCAGGCCGTCGCCTACCGCCAGATGTCGCTGCTGCTGCGCCGCCCGCCGGGACGCGAGGCCTATCCGGGCGACGTGTTCTACCTGCACTCCCGCCTGCTCGAGCGCGCGGCGAAGATGAACGACGAGAACGGCGCCGGCTCGCTCACCGCCCTTCCGGTGATCGAGACCCAGGCTGGCGACGTCTCGGCCTACATCCCGACCAACGTGATCTCGATCACCGACGGGCAGATCTTCCTCGAGACCGAGCTGTTCTACCGCGGCATCCGCCCGGCGGTGAACGTCGGCATCTCGGTGAGCCGCGTCGGCTCGGCGGCGCAGATCAAGGCGATGAAGCAGGTCGCCGGGCGCATCAAGCTCGAGCTCGCGCAGTACCGCGAGATGGCGGCCTTCGCGCAGTTCGCCTCCGACCTCGACGCCTCGACCCAGGCCCTGCTCGCGCGCGGCGCGCGGCTGACGGAGCTGCTCAAGCAGCCGCAGTACAAGCCCGTGCCGGTGGAGGAGCAGGTGGTCGCGATCTTCGCCGGCACCCGCGGCTACCTCGACCGGATCGAGACGACCAAGGTCGGCGAGTTCGAGCGGCGCATGCTCTCCGAGATGAAGGCGCGCGCGCCGGAGATCCTGGAGGCGATCCGCACCGACAAGGAGATCAAGAAGGAGACCGAGGCGAAGCTCGTCTCCTTCCTCGACGACTTCGCCAAGTCCTTCGTGGCCTGAGCGGAGCGGGCAGGGAAGCCGACCGATGCCCAGCCTGAAGGACCTGCGTTCGCGCATCAACTCGGTGAAGTCCACGCGCAAGATCACGCAGGCCATGAAGATGGTCGCGGCGGCGAAGCTCCGCCGCGCCCAGGCGCAAGCCGAGTCCGCGCGCCCCTATGCCGAGCGAATGGAGCGCATGCTCGCCTCGCTCGGCGCGGCGGTGGCGAACTCGCCCACCGCGCCGCGGATGCTGGTGGGAACGGGGCAGGACAAGGTGCACCTGCTCGTCGTGGTGACGGCAGACCGCGGCCTGGCCGGCCCGTTCAACGCCAACGTCAGCCGCTTCGCCCGCGCGCGCATCCGCGCGCTGGAGGCGGAGGGCAAGCAGGTCAAGCTCCTCACCATCGGCCGCAAGGGCGCGGCCTACCTCAAGCGTGAATTCGCCAGCCGCTTCATCGGCGAGATCACGATGCTCGGCAAGAAGACGGTCGCCTTCAGCGACGCCGAGGAGATCGCCGGGCGCATCACGGCGATGCTCGAGGAGGGCGGCTTCGACGTCTGCTCGCTGATCTACAACCGCTTCCGCAGCGTCATCAGCCAGGTCCCGACCGAGCAGCGGCTGATCCCGGCGGCGAAGGAGGAGGAGGGCGCGCGACCGGCGGCCCAGGTCCCCGACGGCGCCGGCCCGCAGGCGCTGTTCGAGTACGAGCCGGCCGAGGAGGAGATCCTCAACCGGCTCCTGCCGCGCAACCTGGCCATCCAGGTCTATCGCGCGCTGCTCGAATCCGCCGCGGGCTTCTACGGCAGCCAGATGACGGCGATGGACAACGCCACGCGCAACGCCGGCGAGATGATCAACCGGCTCACGCTCAACTACAACCGCACGCGCCAGGCCAACATCACCAAGGAGCTGATCGAGATCATCTCCGGGGCCGAGGCCGTCTGAAGGAATACGCGCCATGAAGAACAACGTCGGCAAGATCACCCAGGTCCTCGGCGCGGTCGTGGACGTGCAGTTCCCCGCGGAGCTGCCTTCCATCCTGAACGCGTTGCACACCAAGGTGGATGGCCGCACGCTCGTGCTCGAGGTGGCGCAGCACCTCGGCGAGCGCACGGTGCGCTGCATCGCCATGGACACCACGGACGGCCTGGTGCGCGGGCAGGAGGTGGTGGACACGGGCGCGGGCATCTCCGTGCCCGTCGGCCCGGAGACTCTCGGCCGCATCCTCAACGTCATCGGCGAGCCGATTGACGAGCGCGGCCCGGTGAAGGCGACCAAGCACTACACCATCCACCGCGAAGCCCCGCCCTTCGAGGAGCAGGCGACGAGCGCCGAGATCCTCGTCACCGGCATCAAGGTCGTGGACCTGCTCGCCCCCTACCTTAAGGGCGGCAAGGTCGGCCTGTTCGGCGGCGCCGGCGTCGGCAAGACGGTGCTGATCCAGGAGCTGATCAACAACATCGCCAAGGCGCATGGCGGCGTCTCGGTCTTCGCCGGCGTCGGCGAGCGTACGCGCGAGGGCAACGACCTCTACCACGAGATGATCGACGCCGGCGTCATCAAGCTGAACGACGACGGCTCGACCGACGGCTCCAAGGTGGCGCTGGTCTATGGCCAGATGAACGAGCCGCCGGGCGCGCGCGCGCGCGTCGCCCTCACCGGCCTCTCGCTCGCCGAGTACTTCCGCGACGAGCAGGGCCAGGACGTGCTGTTCTTCGTGGACAACATCTTCCGCTTCACCCAGGCGGGCGCGGAGGTGTCGGCGCTGCTCGGCCGCATCCCCTCGGCGGTGGGCTACCAGCCGACGCTCGCCACCGACATGGGCGCGCTGCAGGAGCGGATCACCTCCACGAAGAAGGGCTCGATCACCTCGGTGCAGGCGATCTACGTGCCCGCCGACGACCTGACCGACCCCGCGCCGGCGACGAGCTTCGCGCACCTCGACGCGACCACCGTTCTGTCGCGGCAGATCGCCGAGCTCGGCATCTACCCGGCGGTTGACCCGCTCGACTCCACCTCCCGCGCGCTCGACCCGCGCATCGTGGGCGAGGAGCACTATCGGGTGGCGCGCGAGGTGCAGCGGATCCTGCAGACCTACAAGTCGCTGCAGGACATCATCGCCATCCTCGGCATGGACGAGCTGTCGGAGGAGGACAAGCTGATCGTGGCGCGTGCGCGCAAGATCCAGCGCTTCCTCTCCCAGCCCTTCCACGTCGCGGAGGTCTTCACCGGCACGCCGGGCGTGTTCGTCAAGCTCGAGGACACGATCCGCTCCTTCGCGGGCATCGTGGCCGGCGAGTACGACCACCTGCCGGAGGCCGCCTTCTACATGGTCGGCACCATCGAGGAGGCGGTGAAGAAGGGCGAGACCCTGAAGGCAGCCGCCTGACATGGCCGACGGCACCTTCCAGTTCGAGCTCGTCTCGCCGGCGCGGCTGCTGTTCAGCCGGGCCGTCGAGATGGCGGTGATCCCCGCGGCCGAGGGCGAGATGGGCGTGCTGCCCGGCCACGCGCCGATGATCGTCGCGCTCCGCGGCGGCGTCATCCGCGTGCGCGAGAACGGGCAGGAGACGGAGCGCCTCTTCGTCGCGGGCGGCTTCGCCGAGGTGACGCCGACGCGCTGCACCGTCCTCGCCGACGAGGCGACGCCGGTTACCACCCTCTCTCGCGCCGCCGCCGAGGAGCGGCTGCGCGAGGCCGAGGCGGCGCTTGCCGAGTTGCCGCTCGATGTGCAGCCGGAGCGGCGCGAGGCGGCGATGGAGCGCCTTCTCTCGGCCCGCGCCATGGTGGAATCCGCCGAAGCGGCCTGACGCCCCGCCCAGCGGCGTGGCCAACGCGCAACGCCGTTGTGCGTTCACCACCCCGGACCGCTTGAAACATCTCGCCGCCCGCAGGACATTATCGTTCCTGCGGGCGGCGTTTTCGTTTTGGCCGTTCGTCCGCGCAAATCCGCGACGTCAGCGAGGGCAGACTCGGCCATGAAGCACTGGCGCATCGAACAGGTGGCCTGGGACCGGTTCGACCCCTCCAGGGTTGATCCTGATATCGTCCCGCTGGTGAAGGCGGCTGCCATGGTCGAGAAGAATGGCAGCGACTACGCGCTCTACCTGAACGGCGTTTTCCACGATGACCCCGATTTCCGCCAGGCCGCCGACTACTGGGCGCAGGAGGAGATCCAGCACGGCGATGCGCTCGGCCGCTGGGCGACGCTCGCCGATCCGTCCTGGGACTTCGACGCCGCCTTCCGCCGCTACCGCGAAGGCTTCAGGATCGACATCAACGCCAACGCCTCGATCCGCGGCAGCCGCACCGGCGAGCTGATCGCGCGCTGCATGGTCGAGACCGGCACCTCTTCCTACTACACCGCCCTCGGCGAGGCGACGCAGGAACCGGTGCTCAAGGAGATCTGCCGCCTGATCGCGGCGGACGAGTACCGCCACTTCAAGCTCTTCTATGACCACATGAAGCGCTACCTCGCGCGCGAGAGGCTCTCCTTCCTCGGCCGCCTGCGCGTCGCCGCCGGACGCATCGGCGAGTCGGAAGACGACGAGCTCGCCTACGCCTACCATTGCGGCAACGAGGCCGAGGGCGTCGCCTACGACCATCACCGTTGCATCGCCTCCTACATGGCGCGCGCGATGGGCTACTACCGCTACCGCCATGTCGAGCGCGGCATGGGCATGATCTTCAAGGCCGTCGGCCTGCCGCCACGCGGCCGGCTCTCCGATGTCGCGGCGCGGGGCGCCTGGCGCCTGCTGCAATGGCGCTGCGGCCGCTACCGCCGGGCGGTCGCCTTCGCGCCTGCCGCGGCTCCCGGCCGGGCAAGCCCGCAGGAGGCGTTCCGGGCCGCGGCCTGACGCCCCACCGCCCGGCGCGCCGCGCGCGGCGCGCCGGGAGCAGGTGCCCGTCCACCTGGCCTTGCCCTCCCCTCCACGCACGGGCAGGGTGCGCCTCATGCGAACCGAGGCGAGCGGCGTCACCTGCGACGACCAGGCGTCAGGTGCGCCGGCCTCCGCCTTCCGGCCAGGCTCCGCCGGCTGGGGCCGCGGCATCGCTGCCGGGCTGCTCGCCGCGGCGGTGGCGCTCGTCCTGGTCAACCGCGCGGCGCTGCCCGGGCTTCATGCGCTGCTGCCGCCCGCGCTCGTCCTGCCGGTGCTGATCTGCGGCGTCGGCCCGGCGATCGAGGAGCTGTGCAAATTCGGCGCCTTCCGCCTGCTGGTGCGGCCAGCGCGCCGGGGCTGGCGTGCCTATTGGGCGGTCGGCCTCACCTTCGGCGTGCTGGAGGCCCTGCTCAAGCTCTCGCCCCTGCTGCTAACGGCCATGTCCGATGGCAGCGGTGACGAGGCGTCCCTGGCCCGCCTCGCCGGAGCCGCCACCTCGCTGCTGCTGCACGGCGCGCTGGGCGGGCTC
>JADGHI010000215.1 GCA_019689515.1 Acetobacteraceae bacterium
GCTGGGAGGAAGCCCGAATGCCCATCACGTCCCGACGCGGCCTGCTTGCGGCCGGCGCCGCCACCGCCCTCGCGCGCCCGCACTCGGGCAGGGCCGCTATCCGCAGCGCCCGATCACCATCATCTGCCCCTGGGGCGCGGGCGGCGGCACCGACGCCACGGCGCGCATCGTCGCCGCGGTGCTGGAGAAGGATCTCGGCCAGCCCGTCAACGTGGTCAACCGCACCGGCGGCTCGGGCGTCGTCGGCCATGCGGCGATCGCGCAGGCGCAGCCGGACGGCTACACGATCGGCATCCTCACGGTCGAGATCGCGATGATGCACTGGCAGGGGCTGACGGAGCTGACGCCGCGCAGCTACACGCCGCTCGCGCTGATGAACGAGGATCCGCCGGGCGTGCAGGTCAATGCCTCCTCGCCGCACCGCGACATCAAGGCGCTGGCGGACGCGATCAAGGCGAGCCGCCCGGGCCAGCTCAAGGCGTCGGGGACAGGGCAGGGGGGCATCTGGCACCTGGCCCTGGTGGGCTGGCTGCAGGCGATGGGGCTGCGCGGCGACCATGTGCGCTGGGTGCCCTCGAACGGTGCGGCGCCGGCGATGCAGGACCTCGCTGCGGGCGGCGTGGACATCGTCACCTGCTCGGTGCCGGAGGCGCGGGCGATCATCGAGGCCGGGCGGGCGCGCTCGCTCGCGATCATGGCGCCGCAGCGCAACCCGATCTTCCCCAACGTGCCGACGCTGAAGGAGACGCTCGGCATAGACTACAGCACGGGTGCCTGGCGCGGCTTCGCCGGGCCGCGCAACATGCCGCAGGAGATCGCGAACACGCTGACCGCGGCGCTCGACAAGGTATACAAGTCGCGCGAGTACATCGAGTTCATGGACGCGCGCGGCTTCGGCCGCACCTGGGGCAATGCGCAGGAATTCGCGGCCTATATGGACCGCTCCGACCGCGCCATGGGCGAGGCGATGAAGGCGGCGGGCCTCGCGCGCGGCTGAGCGGCCACCGCGGCCGGACGGGACTGCCGCGCTACGCGGCCGCCGCCGCCCGGCCCCGGCGCAGCGCCCAGGCCGCCACCGGCCAGAACAGCGCCCCGGCGGTGATCGCCGCCAGCACCGCGGAGACCGGCCGCTCGAAGAACGGCAGCAGGCTGTTGTCGGACTTGATGAGCGAGGTGATGAAGTTGGTCTCGACCATCGAGCCCATGATGATGCCGAGCACCATCGCCGCCACCGGGTAGCCGTTGCGCTCCATCACGAAGCCCAGAACGCCGAAGGCCGCCACGATCACCACCGCGAACAGGTTGTTGCCGATCGCGAAGGCGCCCACCGCGGCGAGCAGCACGATCACCGGCAGCACCGCGGCGCGCGGCGCATGCAGCACCAGCGCCGCCAGCCGGATCATCGCGATCCCGAGCGGGATCATCATGATGTTGGCCAGGATGAAGATGATGTAGAGCGCGTACATGGAGGAGGCGCGCTCGGTGAACAGCGTCGGCCCCGGGTTCAGCCCCTTCATGTAGAGCACCCCGATCGCGATCGCCGTTATGGTGTCGCCCGGGATACCGAACAGCAGCGCCGGCACCCAGCCGGAGGCGAGCGAGGCATTGTTGGACGCGCCTGCCTCCACCAGCCCCTCGGGGTGGCCGGTGCCGAATTTCTCCTTCTCCTTGGAGAAACGCTTGGAGAGGGCGTAGCTCACCCAGGCCGCCATGTCGGCGCCGGCGCCCGGCAGCACGCCGATGATGATGCCGACCAGGTTGCCGCGCCACATCGGCACCTGGTAGCGCTTGGTCAGCGCCCACTGCCCCTTGAGGATCGAGCCGAAGCGCCGCCGCGGCAGCTTTGGCGGCTCCGGCGTCACCATGGCGCGCATCACTTCGGAGATCGCGAACACGCCGACAAGGGCCGGGATCGGCTCGATGCCGCCGAGCAGGTCGGTGATGCCGAAGGTGAAGCGCGGCGTCCCGGCCGGGTTCTCCATGCCGACGCAGGCCACCAGCAGCCCGAGCAGCATCGCCGCGATCGCCTTCACCGGCGAGGAGCGCGCCACCAGCGTCGCGCACATCAGCCCGAGGAAGGAGAGCCAGAAATACTCGAAGGAGGAGAAGCTCAGCGCCATCTCGGCCAGCGCCGGCGCCATCAGCATCAGCGACAGCGTGCCGACGATGCCGCCGATCGCGCTGAACCAGAGTCCGGTGCCGAGCGCCAGTTCCGCCTGGCCTTTGCGGGTGAGCGCATAGGCCTCGTCGGTGTAGGCGGCGGAGGCGGGCGTGCCCGGGATGCGCAGCAGCGCGCCCGGGATGTCGCCCGAGAAGATCGCCATCGCCGAGGCGGCGATGATCGTCGCCACCGCCGCGATCGGCGAGAGGTAGAAGGTGACGGGCACCAGCAGCGCCGTCGCCATCGTCGCCGTCAGGCCGGGCAGCGCCCCGACCACCAGCCCATAGACCGAAGCCGCGAGGATCGCGACCAGCACATCGGTCGCCGTGACCAGCCGGAAGGCCTCGAGGATCTCGTCCACCCGCCCGCTCCTACCACGGCGCCGGCAGCATGCCGTCGGGCAGCGGCACGCGCAGCAGCTTGGAGAACGCGGCATGCACGGCGAGCGGCGCCACCATCGCCAGCGGCAGCGCAAGGCGCAGCCGCGCGCCGAGCGCGAGCGCCGTCACCAGCACGACCAGCGCCGCGGTCGGCAGGAAGCCGAGCCACTCGACGACGAGCACGTAGATGATCAGCAGCGCCGGCGGCAGCAGGGCACGCAGCCCGGCAAGGCGGGAGGTCGCCGCGCCGGACGGCGCCCTTCCCGCGGCGGAGGGGGCCTGCTCCGTCCCATCCTCGGGCGCCTCGAAGCTGCTGCCGATACCGAACGCGATCATCGCGCCGCAGCCGATCAGCCCGACGCCGATCACCATCGGGAACACGTTGGGCCCGACATCCTGCCCCGGCACCGCGGGCAGCAGCGAGCCGCCATAGGCGGCGAGTGCGCCCAGGCCGGCGAGGATGGCGCCGGTCACCCGGTCGGGCAGGTGCATCGGTCGTCCACTCGGGCGCGTCCGGTCGGGGCTAGCGCATGCAACGCAGGAAGACGGTCGAGGGGTGCGCGACGTCGCCCACCTCGGCGGCGCTGCGCAACGGCTCGGTGCTGTCCGCAAGCCGCGGCTCGACGCCGTTGCGGCGGAGGAAATCGATCGCCTCGCTTCCCTTGACCGCGAAATTCACGTTCTGCGGAATGTCGCCGGTGCGCTGCGCCACGCGCTGGGCGTTGAGCTTGCTCACCACCACGCCGGTGACATGGCCCGACATGTCGAGCAGCGGCCCGCCCGAATTCCCCGGCTGCACCGGCGCGCTGATCTGGAACTGGCGCGGATTGTCCCCGAGCCCCGCGAGCGCCGAGATCTCCCCCGTCGTCAGGGTCGGTCCCGAGGAAAGCAGCCCGGCCAGCGGGAAGCCGTAGGTCACCACGCCCTCGCCGCGGCGGACCTCCGGCGCGCGCCGGAAGGCGAGGGGCGGGCCCGGATCGCCGTTGCCCTGCACGGTGAGCAGCGCCAGGTCTCGCTGCCGGTCGGATGCGGTGACGGTCGCGCGCATCTCGGCGCCGCTCGCCGTGCGCGCGCGCATCTCCGTGCAGCCATCGGCGACGTGGTGGTTGGTGAGCAGCCGGCCCGGAGCGACGACGAAGCCTGTGCCGGAGGAAACAGGCCGCATGCGGTTGCCTGGCGCGCCAGGCAAGCCTGGCGAGCCTGGAGGGGCCGGCGGCGGCTTGTTCGCCGGGACCCCGGCAAGCTGTGGCGGCGACTGGGGCACTCCACCTGGCCGGGACGGAGCCGAGGGAAGGGCGGCACCGAGCGGCGGCGGCTTCCCGGTCGGCACCGATGCCTGTGCCGGAGCGGCATTGCCCAGGGGCGGTGGACCCGGCGGCACCGGTGCGCCGAGCGGCGCCGGCTTGGACTGGGCCAGCGCTCCTCCTCCGGAGGCAATGACGAGGAAGGTGCCGAGGGCAGCGGCACCGGCGGCGGGCAGAAGGAAGGAGGCGGGGCGCATATATAAAGGGTGCCGGTGACATCGCCCCTCGGTCAACGGCCGTGAAGGCGACATGCACCGGGATCCGGGACGGCTCCCCGGCAGGCGGCGAAGCGCATCCCCGCCCGCGCGGACCGCCGGCAGGCCGGGGACGGAGCGGTATGCTAGGCTGACCCTTCCCGAATCGCAGGACCGCCCGCCGCGTGAACACCAGCTTCGTCCACCTCCACGTGCATTCCGCCTATTCGCTGAGCGAAGGCGCGATCAAGGCCGACAAGCTCGCGAACCTCGCGCGCGATTCCGGGATGCCGGCGGTAGCCCTGACCGACACCGCGAACCTGTTCGGCGCGCTCGAATTCGCCCAGGCCTGTGCGGGGAAGGGTGTGCAGCCGATCATGGGCTGCCAGCTCTTCCTCTCCCGCACCGCCGCCGACCCGCGGCCCGAGGCGGAGCGGCTGCCGCCCGATCCCGTGGTGGCGCTGGCGATGGACGCGCGGGGCCTCGACAACCTCCAGCGCCTCTCCTCACTCGGCTTCCTCGCCGCCGATCCGTCGGGCAAGCCCTGCCTTCGCTTCGACACGCTCGCCGAGCATGCCGAGGGGCTGATCCTCCTCACCGGCGGCACGCTCGGCCCCATCGCCCGCCTGCTCGCCGAGGGCCGGCGGGAGGCGGCAGGGCGGCTGCTCGCGCGCCTCGCCGAGGCCTTCCCGGACCGGCTGGTGGTCGAGCTCCACCGCCACGGCCTCGATCTCGACCGCTCGGTGGAGCCCGGGCTGCTCGCCCTGGCCGACGCCGCCGGCCTGCCAATCGTCGCCGCCAACGACGTCTACTTCGCCGACCCCGCGATGCACGCGGCGCACGATGCGCTCCTCTGCATCGCCGAGGGCCGCGTCCTGGCCGAGCCGGACCGCCGCCGCGTCACGCCGGAGCACTGGTTCAAGCCGGCGGACATGATGCGGGCCCTGTTCGCGGACCTGCCGGAGGCCTGCGACAATACCCTCGCCATCGCCCGCCGCTGCGCGGTGATGACAGAGGCGCGCAAGCCGGAACTCCCCGTCTGCCCCAAGGTCCAGCCCGGCATGACCGAGGCCGAGACGGTGCGCGACATGGCGCGCCGCGGCCTCGAGGCGCGGCTCGACGCGATGGGGGCCGACGAGGCCACCCGCGCCCGCTACCGCGAGCGGCTCGAGTACGAGCTCGGCATCATCGAGAAGATGGGCTTCTCGGGCTACTTCCTCATCGTCGCCGACTTCATCCAATGGGCGAAGTCGAGGGGCATCCCGGTCGGGCCCGGCCGCGGCTCCGGCGCCGGGTCGGTCGCCGCCTGGGCGCTGACCATCACCGACCTCGACCCGATGCGCTTCGGCCTGCTCTTCGAGCGGTTCCTGAACCCGGAGCGCGTCTCGATGCCGGACTTCGACATCGACTTCTGCCAGGACCGGCGCGACGAGGTGATCGAGTACGTCCGGCGCGAGTACGGCGCCGACCGGGTGGCGCAGATCATCACCTTCGGCAAGCTCCAGGCCAAGGCGGCGGTGCGGGACGTGGGCCGCGTGATGGGCATGCCCTACGGCCAGGTGGACCGCATCGCCTCGCTGATCCCCTTCAACCCCGCCAAGCCCGTCACCTTGGCCCAGGCCATTGAGGGCGAGCCGCGGCTGCAGGAGATGCAGCGCAACGACGAGACCGTGGCGCGGCTCCTTGAGGTCGCGCAGCAGATCGAGGGTCTCTACCGCAACGCCTCCACCCACGCCGCGGGCGTGGTGATCGGCCGCCGGCCGTTGATCGAGATCGTGCCGCTCTACCGCGACCCGCGGTCGGAGATGCTGATCACCCAGTACTCGATGAAGTACGTCGAGCAGGCGAGCCTGGTGAAGTTCGACTTCCTCGGCCTCAAGACCCTGACGGTGATCCAGCGCACGCTGGAGATCCTGAAAGGGCAGGGGATCGAGATCGACATCGCCCGCATCCCGCTCGACGACCCCGGAACCTATGAGATGCTGCGCCGGGGCGACGCGGCCGGGGTGTTCCAGTTCGAAGGGCAGGGGATGCGCGACTGCCTCCGGCAGATGCGCGTGGACCGGTTCGAGGACCTGGTCGCCGCCGTCGCCCTCTACCGCCCCGGCCCGATGGCGAACATCCCCGCCTACTGCGCCCGCAAGCACGGCGAGCCCTGGGAGAGCCCGCACCCGAAGATCCACCATATCCTGGAAGAGACCTACGGGATCATGGTCTACCAGGAGCAGGTGATGCAGATCGCGCAGGAGCTGGCGGGCTACTCGCTCGGCGCCGCCGACCTGCTCCGCCGGGCCATGGGCAAGAAGATCCGCTCCGAGATGGAGCAGCAGCGCAAGATCTTCGTGGAAGGCGCCGTGGCGCGCGGCGTGGACGCCGCCAAGGCTGGCGAGATCTTCGACCTGATGGAGCGCTTCGCCGACTACGGCTTCAACAAGTCCCACGCCGCGGCCTACGCGCTGGTCAGCTACCAGACGGCCTGGCTGAAGGCGAACCACCCGGTGGCCTTCCTCGCCGCCTCCATGTCGCTCGACCTCGACAAGACGGAGAAG